>JAGHTI010000047.1 GCA_018065415.1 Candidatus Equicola stercoris | reverse complement strand
TAGCAAGTGCAAAATTACAATAAGTTTTCATAAAAACACTCTTTTGGTGTTGAAAAATTTAATTTTTCTCTTGGTCTGGTGTTAATTTTGTTCATAATCTTTGTTATTTGTTGATGACTGACGTTAGAAAAGCATGTTGACTTTGGTATGTACTGCCTGATGAGTCCATTTATGTTTTCAATAGCCCCTTTCTGCCAAGATGAGTATGGATCGGCAAAATACACTTGTGTATTAATGCTCTTTGCTATGATTTCATGACAGGCGAACTCTGTTCCGTTATCAGTAGTGATAGACTTGACATATCCTTTGAATGGCGCAAGTAGATGTATTACTGTTTCGGCTAGTTTCCTTGCGTTCTTACCCTCAGTAAGTTTCCTCATGAACAACATATTGGTGCTGCGTTCTATAAGAGTGACAATAGCTCCGTGTCCGTCTTTTCCTACAATCGTATCCATCTCATAATCACCAAAACGCCTGCCATCAGCTTCTACAGGACGCTCACTAATACTTGTACGATTAGGAATGGCTATACGCCTGCCTCCAACAGGTCGGGTTCTGTGCTTGAGTCTATGTCGGCAGTTCTTGTACAGAGTTCCTCCATCACGTTTGTCTTTACGTATGATATTGTAGATTGTCTCATGAGAGATATGCTTCTGTTGCTTAGCGAGATAGCCAGAGATCTGAACTGGAGACCATTGTTCTTCCTGCAAGAGTCGGAGGGCTTCTTCTTTTACCTCCTTATCTATTGCATGGTTACCTGGTTTATGGTGCTTACTGTAGGCGGCAATGCGTTGTGCTGTTTCCCAGTTATAATGACCATTACGGTTGCTATTACGCTTTATTTCCCGCGAAATAGTGGAAGGACTGACATTTATTGCCTTCGCGATGTCTTTTTTCTTTGTTCCGTTTTGGAGTAAGATAAATATTGTGTACCTTTGCTCCGAGATTAGTTGTTTATACATGACAATGCAAAATTAATTAATCTTTGGGAGACAGCGGTCTCCCTTTTTGATTTTTTATACATTGCCAGTTGAATTTTCTTCATTTGGGGGCTGCTCGCCCCCAACCCCCTCGGTGTTTTCAAGTATCAGATTTATGTATTTCTTCTACCTGAAAATTGCAGTTCTATGTTGAACTTGCGAATTTCTATACTACAAGTATAGGGAAAAAAGTGCATTAAAAAATTGTTAACAACCAATTGCGGTTTTGTGGATTTTGCATTACCTTTGCACTCGGATTCTGGTGTACCTGCCCTAAACCTAAGACTACCTTTTGCGTACCTCATATAAAGGGCATCGAAACCTTAAACTATACTCTCAGGTTGAGTTAAGGTTGCTTTAAGGTTGCTTTAAGGTTGAGAACAGGAGTCAGTCCATATTGTTTACACTTTAGGTGTGTTCTATAAATTCTAAAATGATATGAACTATTATGGTAGCCTTCGTCTTGGATGCTTTCAGTTTCTTTTTGGCATCTTCCTCTGCTTAAATCAATTACATAGTAAACTATGCGCTTGCTTTAACCAAAGAA
>JAGHTI010000006.1 GCA_018065415.1 Candidatus Equicola stercoris | reverse complement strand
ATTTTAGGCAAACTTTTCGGTAATAAGTACGACCGTGATAAGAAAGCCATTCTGCCTTTGGTGAAAAAGATTCAGGATGTATATCCAGAGATTGATGCGTTGGATAATGATGCTCTCCGTGCAAAGACTCATGAACTGCGTGAGGCTCTGCAGGAAATAGTGAAAGACAGACGTGCCGAGATAGATGAATTGAAGTCAAAGATAGAAGAAACTCCTATCGAAGACCGTGAACCTATCTTCCACCAAATAGACAAGATAGAAAAGGATGTGCTGGATATCTTTGAGAAGGAATTGGACAAGATAATGCCAGTGGTGTTCGCAATAATGAAGACAACAGCGCGTCGCTTCACGGAAAATGAGGACGTGGTGGTGACGGCAACAGACTTCGACCGTGACCTTGCAGCAAAACACGACTTTGTGGATATTGATGGAGAAAAGGCAGTATATCATAATCACTGGGTAGCAGGAGGTAATGAGACTGTATGGGATATGATACACTACGATGTGCAGTTGTTCGGTGGTATCGTACTGCATCAAGGAAAGATTGCCGAGATGGCTACTGGTGAGGGTAAAACCCTCGTGGCAACCTTGCCAGTGTTCCTCAATGCCCTAACGGGAAATGGTGTGCATGTGGTCACTGTCAATGACTATCTGGCAAAACGTGACTCTGAATGGATGGGACCTCTCTACATGTTCCATGGATTGTCAGTGGATTGTATAGACAAACATCAGCCAAACTCTATAGAACGTCGTAATGCTTATCTCGCTGATATCACTTTCGGTACGAACAATGAGTTCGGCTTCGACTATCTGCGTGACAACATGGCGACTTCGCCTGAAGACCTTGTGCAACGTTCACACAACTATGCCATTGTCGATGAGGTTGACTCTGTGCTCATTGATGATGCCCGTACTCCTCTCATCATATCAGGACCGATACCGAAGGGTGAAGACCAGATGTATGAGGAATATCAGCCATTGGTGGAACGCCTTGTGGAAGTGCAGAAGAAGTTGGCAACGGAATATCTCGCTACGGCAAAACAGCAGATAAGCAGTGAGGATGCGAAGGTGCAGGAAGAAGGCTTCCTCGCACTCTATCGTTCGCACATGGCAATGCCTCGCAACAAACCACTCATCAAATACCTGTCGGAACAGGGCATAAAGAGCGGTATGCTGAAGACGGAAGAGAAATATATGGAAAACAACAATCGTCTGATGCCGATTGCTGTGGAGCCACTCTATTTCAAGGTGGATGAGAAGCTGAAGTCGTGCGACCTTACAGATAAGGGTGTGGCATGGTTGTCTTCGCAGGTACAAGACAAAGACTTGTTTGTGTTACCTGACATAACGTCAGAACTCTCTGTGCTGGATGCTGACGAGTCGCTGACGACGGAAGACCGCATAGCGAAGAAGGATGAACTCCTCAACCACTATGCCGTGCAGAGCGAAAGGGTACACACCATACAGCAGTTGCTGAAAGCATACACTATGTTCTTCAAAGATGACGAGTATGTCGTCATAGAAGGAGAGGTGAAGATTGTGGATGAGCAGACGGGACGTATAATGGAGGGACGCCGCTGGAGTGACGGACTGCATCAGGCTGTAGAGGCAAAGGAACATGTCAAGGTGGAGGCTGCCACACAGACTTTCGCTACCATCACACTGCAGAACTATTTCCGTATGTACCATAAGTTGGCAGGTATGACCGGTACGGCAGAGACAGAGGCTGGAGAGTTCTGGAACATATACAAATTGGACGTGGTGGTGATACCGACAAACAAGCCTATCGCACGTATTGACATGAACGACCGTGTATATAAGACGAAACGTGAAAAATACAATGCAGTCATTGATGAGATACAGAAACTCATAGATGCAGGTCGTCCTGTACTTGTGGGTACTACGTCGGTAGAGATTTCAGAACTGCTGGCACGTATGCTCGACCTCAGAAAGATTCCTCACAATGTGCTGAATGCAAAGTTGCACCAGAAGGAGGCAGACATCGTAGCAAAGGCAGGTCAGAGTAAGACAGTGACCATCGCCACAAACATGGCAGGTCGTGGTACGGACATCAAACTGTCGCCGGAAGTGAAGAAGGCAGGTGGTTTGGCTATCATCGGTACGGAACGCCATGAGAGCCGACGTGTGGACCGTCAGTTGCGTGGACGTTCCGGACGTCAGGGTGACGTGGGATCTTCTGTATTCTTCGTATCTCTCGAAGACCAGTTGATGCGTCTGTTTGCATCGGAACGTATCTCCTCTATCATGGACCGTCTGGGATTCAAGGACGGCGAGATGATAGAACACTCAATGATTTCCAAGAGCATAGAGCGCGCACAGAAGAAGGTGGAGGAAAACAACTTCGGTATCCGTAAGCGTCTGCTCGAATATGATGACGTGATGAACAAACAACGTACCGTTGTCTATGAGAAACGTCGTCACGCACTTATGGGAGAACGTATCGGTATGGACATCGCCAACATGATATGGGACCGTACTGTCAACATCATAGAGAAAAACGACTTTGAAGGATGTCAGGAAGAGTTCATAAAGACACTAGCTATGGAGTGTCCTTTCACTAAGGAAGACTTCATAGACAAAGACCATAACCAGTTGGCAGAAGATTCCTTCCAGATTGCTATGGACAATTTCAATCGCAAAGTAGAACGTGTACGCACTCAGGCTTGGCCTGTTGTGAAACGTGTATATGAAACACAGAGCGACAGATATGAACGCATAGCAGTTCCGTTCTCTGACGGAAAACGTGTGTATACATTGCCTTGTGACCTCAAGGAGGCTTATGAAACAGAGTGTAAGAGTGTGGCAAAGGTGTTTGAAAAGGCCATCATCCTGCATATAATTGACGACTGCTGGAAGGAAAACTTGCGTCAGTTGGACGAACTGAAACACTCGGTGCAAAATGCAAGTTATGAACAGAAAGACCCTCTGGTAATCTTCAAACTGGAGTCTGTGAAGTGCTTTGACGATATGGTCAATGATATGTATAACCGTACTGTCGGCATACTGATGAGGATGCAACTGCATATCGAGGGTGAAGTGCAGGAGGCTGCTCCAGAGGTGAGAGAACGTCAGCAATATACTGAGTCTAAGGCAGAACTGAACAACGATCCTAATCAGGCAGCGGCTGCACATGCAGATACTCGTGCACAGCAACCGCGTACACCTATCGTGAAGGAAAAGATGCCAGGACGTAACGACCCATGTCCTTGTGGCTCAGGAAAGAAATTCAAAAATTGTCACGGCAAAGGATTATGAAAATTATTATTATCGGTGCAGGACCGGGCGGTTATGAGACTGCCGTAGATGCCGCAAAACGTGGCATGGAAGTCATCATCATCAATGGTGGTGAACTGGGGGGAACTTGTCTTAATGAAGGATGTATTCCGACAAAGACATTCTGGAGCATGGCTCAGAAAGATGGCGGTACAAATATGACTGCCATACAGGAGAAAAAGAAAGAGGTGATAGGACAGTTGCAGAACGGCATTGAGATGCTGTTGAAGAACAAACTCATTACTGTCATCAATGACCGTGCCTCTTTTGTGGATGACAAGACTGTTCAGTTGGCTTCTGACGGAACATGTCTTACTGCCGATAAGATAATAATTGCTACTGGCTCTTTGTCGGCTTCGCTTCCTGTTGCTGGGGCAGAATATTGTGTCACTTCCAGTGATATGTTGCAACTGACGACAGTGCCAAAAAGACTGTGTGTCATCGGTGGTGGAGTGATAGGATTGGAGTTCGCAAGTATCTTCAATCATCTTGGTAGTGAGGTGACAGTATTGGAGTATTGCAAACAGATATTGCCTCGCTTCGATACAGACCTCGCCAAACGACTGAAGCAATGTCTTGTGAAAAGCGGTATCAAGATAGAGACCGACTTTGAGGTTAAGGCAGTGGAAAAGGTTGGTGAAGAGTATGTCATCGATGGAATGTCGTACGATTTGGTGCTGATGGCTGTTGGCAGACGACCGGACATAGAGGGACTTGGATTGAAAAACACATCAATAGAATATACCAAGCGCAGTATCACCGTTGATGAGAATATGCTGACATCAGTGCCGAATGTCTATGCCATTGGCGATGTAAATGCTAAGATGATGCTGGCACATGTGGCAACATTCCAGGGCAAGAGAGTACTCAACCACATAGAAGGTAAGGCAGATAAGATTCGTTTTGACATTGTTCCGTCTGCTGTGTTTACCATTCCTGAGGCAGCCGCAGTGGGCATGACGGAGGAAGAGTGCAAAGAGCATGATATCGTGAAGAAGGCGTACAAGTCATTCTATCGTGCCAATGGTAAAGCCGTCAGCATGGGAGAGACGGAAGGGTATCTGAAGATTGTTTGTGACGATACAAATGGAAAGATACTTGGTGCTCATGCCTTTGGTGCTCATTCTTCGGATATCATTCATGAGGTGACAGCATTGATAAACTTCGGTGCTACTATTGATGACCTGAAGAATATAATACACGCACATCCTACACTTAGTGAGATAGTGCAGAACGTGCAGTAAAAAAATAGACCTGCATTATTCACATCTCTCCGTAGCGAAAGAGTTAAAAAATAATGCAGGTCAAAATTCTATTTCGTTGATTTTTTTGTTAAGCAGGCTGTCTCGTAAGGTAGAAATGTCTGTGTTGAGTGAGTCTGTAAATATCTGAACATCTTTTATTATCTCGTTTTCGATGAGAAGATGCAGTGTGACATTGCCATTGTCTGTGTGCAATGTCTTTTCAATGGTGAAATCTGCAATCTTGTTGAAGATGAAATCTCTGTATTCAAAGTCGGTAAGCCTGTGGGTGGCATTGGTGACTCTGACTGTTGATTCTGACTCCAACTCCAACTCTAACTTTTGACCGTTGATCGTTGACCGTTGACTGTTGACCGTTAACTGTTGGTTGTTGCCTTCGAAGAGGATGTAGTCCTTAAACGATTGTATCAATGCATCCTGGACAGTCTTCCATGTTATCGAAGGATCTAATTCTGCGAGGTTGACGGTGCGTGAACGTACTGACTTTACACCTTTGCTCTGCAGTTTTTCTATTGACGGAGTGAGCACCTTTGACATTATCTCTTGGTTAGTATTGATGAGTACAGTACCATTATGAAATTGCCTGTTTCCTGTCTTGTAAAAACTATGGCCAGAGAATTTCCTTCCATCGATGGTGAGGTCGTTGCGTCCTGTCTTCTGTGCATCGAAACCAAGTGAACGGATAGCATTGAGGACTATCTCCGTTTGCCTTTCTGTGTTGAAATGAGGTGTCTGTGCTACGAATGTGAAGTTGATGTTTCCCTCATCATGATATACAGCACCCCCACCTGACAGCCGGCGCGTAGGGTAGCCACCAACCTTTTCCAGTTCTTTGAGATTTACCTCAGCATAAATGTTTTGGTTGCGACCGATGACAACAGTTTTCTCATTACGCCACAGATAGAGTATCAACTCATCATCGCCCACCTCATGGAGCAATCTTTCCTCTATCGCAAGGTTATGATAGGGATTCAATGAGTTGGATATGAATAGTCTATATGTCAATTCTTGAACGAATGTACTGGTGCAGGGATACGTCCTGTACGGTTGACAAAACGAGAACAGCCATATTTGTTTACAGGCATTATTGGTGCCTTGCCAAGCAATCCTCCGAGGTTGATATCTTCGCCCACACCTTTGCCGATGATAGGCAGGATTCGTACCGCTGTTGTCTTTTGGTTTATCATTCCTATTGCAGATTCGTCGGCAATGATTCCAGATATTGTCGTGGCAGGTGTGTCCCCCGGAATGGCAATCATGTCAAGTCCGACAGAGCAGACACAAGTCATCGCCTCCAGTTTGTCAATGCTCAATGCACCCTTTTCAACTGCCTCCACCATGCCCATATCTTCCGATACAGGTATGAATGCTCCTGACAATCCTCCTACATAACTGCTAGCCATGATACCGCCCTTCTTCACTTGGTCGTTGAGCAATGCGAGGGCTGCAGTAGTACCCGGAGCACCGGCATAGTCAACGCCGATGACTTTGAGGATGTCTGCCACAGAATCTCCGATGGCAGGGGTAGGGGCAAGGCTGAGGTCTATGATTCCGAAAGGAATGTTGAGACGCTGTGCAGCCTCCTGTGCCACAAGTTGTCCTACGCGGGTTATCTTGAATGCCGTTTTCTTTATTGTCTCACACAGTGTCTCAAAATCTGCAATACCATCACTGTCCATCTGTTTCAATGCAGCATGCACTACGCCCGGTCCGCTGACACCTACGTTGATGATAGCATCACTTTCCGTAACACCATGAAAAGCGCCAGCCATGAATGGATTTTCGTCAGGTGCATTGCACAGTACAACAAGTTTTGCACATCCTAGTGAATCTTTTTCTTTTGTCAGTTCTGCTGTCTGCAGGATGATGTCTCCCATCATCCTTACTGCATCCATGTTGATACCAGTCTTGGTACTTCCTACGCATATAGACGAACAGATGCGTTCCGTTGCTGCAAGACAATAGGGGATAGACTGTATCAGCAGTTCTTCGCTCTTTGTCATGCCCTTGCCAACCAAAGCAGAGAAACCTCCGAGGAAGTTGATGCCAACCTTCTTTGCTGCATCGTCCAATGTCCGTGCCACCATCACATAGTCATCAGTAGTATGGCAACAAGCACCGCATACCAATGAGATGGGAGTGATGGAGATACGTTTGTTTACGATAGGGATGGCAAACTCATGAGCGATGTCTTCGCCAACCTTAACGAGGTCTTTGGCTAATGTTGTAATCTTTCGATAGATGTTATCGCACGTCTTCTGCAAGTCGCTGTCAGCACAATCCAACAGGTTTATGCCCATGGTGATGGTGCGCACGTCGAGGTTTTCCCTCTCTATCATCTGATTGGTTTCAAAGACTTCCTGTATGTTTATCATAGTCTGTGCATTTTATCGAAGATTTCTTCACGCTGACATTTTATCTGTATGCCTTTTTCTTCGCCTATCTTTTCCATGTCTTTGGCAATGTCAGAAAAAGGTTTTTTGCAATCTTCCATATCGACAATCATCATCATATTGAAGAATCCATGTACTATGGTTTGCGAGATATCGAGGATGTCGATATTCTCTTCTGCCAATTTTGTTGCCACTCTGGCAATGATGCCAAACGTGTTTTTCCCTACTGCTGTGATTATGGCTTTCTGCATGATGTTAGTCAATTATCCGTTATTCAAAGAGTCGTGTACAGCCTTTGCCATGTCCGTGATAGGAGCAAAGTCTTTGAGATATTGTATCTGATAGTTTACGAGTGCATCAGAGAATACTTCCTTGTCCGTATAGATGTTACGGTCTTTCTGCAACTCGTCTGCAGCATCTGCGCATGATGCAGGCAACTGCTCCAGTGAGTTCATCAGTTCTTCATTCTTTGCGTCATGAATGTTGACACCCAGTCCTACGTATGTCTTTTCTGCCACTTTCAGTGCTTTTGCCTGTTCAAAACCATGACGTGCTGCGCAACATAGTGCAGCCATCAGCAGATATGTGTCAGCGAAGGCATCTGATGCACGCCATTCGAAAGTCTGCTTATAAGCATATTCTGGCATGAAACTCCATCCCAGAGGGACACGTACCAAGGCACTGCGGTTGGAGAAACTCCAGCACAGTGATGTCGGTGCTTCCTGATGTGGTACAAGACGTTGGAATGACAATGGATGAGGGTTGCCCCATGCAGGTAATGAAGTGCCGGCGAGCATGAATCCAGCGATAGCCTTTGCAAAGGCATTGGTGACGCCGAGATTGGCAGCCTCATTTAATGCATCGTTCTTCTTTCCGTCTATGCTGCTGAATTTGCAATGTACGTGCATACCAGAACCAGCCTTTCCGCTAGTAATCTTCGGTGCAAAGGTAAGGTCAACACCATATTCGTATGCCAACTGACGCATAATCCATTTTGCTATCACCAACTGGTCGGCAGCATCTTCTATGGCTACAGGCAGGAACTCAATCTCGTTCTGTTCATAGTTCTTGTCGCCATCTGTGAAGTTGCCCACTTCGCTGTGACCATATTTAATCATACCGCCACATTGTGCGATAAGACGCATTGCTTCTGTTCGCAAGTCTTCAAACTTGCAGAAAGGTTTTGATGCATGATAACCTTTTTGGTCAGGAACCAGAAATGCATCTTCCTTGTTAGCGATAACATAATATTCCAGTTCACCCATCGTCTCCATCTGCAGTCCTGTTGTCTGCTTAAATGCCTCGCTTGCCTTGTGCAGAATATATTGTGGTGACGATTCAAATGGTTTTCCGTCACGGTCGCGGTATTCACACAGGAAATCGAGTGTAGGCACGTCAGAGAATGGATTCAAGAAGGCAGTCTTCAGTCGTGGCATCACGTAGAGGTCGCTTTTTCCTGCCTCGATGAAAGGGAACAATGAAGAACCATCTACACGTTCTCCAGCGGTTATTATCTCCTCCAGATGTGCCTGAGAATGCAACACAAAGTTGAGTGTCTTTATCTTGCTGTCCCATCCGCAATAATGGAAGTTTACAAACTCTATTTCGTTGTCTATACAGAACTGAACGATATCCTCTTTAGTAAATTCATCAGGTAACTTCTGGAGATGTTTTACCAGAGGATTCGGGTTCATTGATATATTTTTCATAATGCTGTTATGTTAAGGTTTTTAAGTTTATAATTTTATAGTTGTCTAATTCTCCCATTTTACTATCGGATTGCGTGCTGCAGTTGTCTCGTCAGGACGGGAGATAGGAGTGTTGTGTGGTGCTGCGTGTAGCATTTCAGGATTTTCTGCTGCCTCGTCAGCAATCTTGCGCATCACTTCTATGAACTCGTCTATCGTTTCCTTTGATTCCGTTTCCGTCGGTTCTATCATCAAAGCCTGATGGAAGAGAAGAGGGAAGTATATTGTAGGTGCATGGAAACCGTAGTCCAAGAGTCGTTTTGCGATGTCGAGTGTCGTAGCACCTTCCACACCGTCTTTTGCTCCGTCATTGATAAGTCCGTCAAAGACAAATTCATGCTTGCATACCGTAGGAATAGGTAGTTTGTATTTGTCTTTAAGGCTTTCCTTGATATAGTTAGCATTGAGAGTTGCCAGTTTTCCAACCATCTTCACGTTCTGCTTGCCGAGCATGAGGATATACGTCAAAGCACGCAGCATCACGCCGAAGTTCCCATGGAAACCGCTTACCTTGACACCGATGAACGGTATCAGTTTTTCGCACACTCCCACAGGACCACTGCCCGGACCTCCACCACCATGAGGTGTAGAGAATGACTTGTGCAGGTTGAGGTGCATAACGTCAAAGCCCATGTCGCCAGGACGAGCCACACCGATGAGAGGATTCATGTTTGCTCCGTCATAGTAGAGCAATCCTCCAGCCTTGTGTATCATCTCGGCTATAATCTTTATATCCTGTTCAAAGAGCCCCAAGGTGTTAGGGTTTGTCATCATTATGCCAGCCAGTTCGTCACCGATGCTGTCAATGGTCTGCTGCAGTACGTCGGTGTCGATGAGTCCTCTTTCGTTGCTCTTTACCTCCACAATCTCCAGACCGCATACAGCTGCACTGGCAGGGTTTGTACCGTGGGCACTGTCAGGGACGATAATCTTCTTGCGTTGTAAGTCACCTTTGTCGAGATGGTATGAACGTATTATCATCAATCCCGTCAGTTCTCCGTGAGCACCAGCACATGGAAGGAAAGTGAATCGTTTCATGCCAGTGATGCTACAAAGAACCTTTTCGAGAATCTTGCATGCTTCTTCCGCACCTTCAGCAGTCTTCTTGTCCTGCAAAGGGTGTATGTTGTTGAATGTCGGCATTGCAGCAATCTCCTCGTTTATCTTAGGGTTGTACTTCATCGTACAACTGCCGAGAGGGTAGAAGCCTGTATCAACACCGAAGTTCATCTGCGACAGGTTGGTATAGTGACGCACCACGTCAGTCTCCGATACCTCTGGCAGACATACCTCATCCTTACGCAGCAATCCTGCGCAGTCGGAATATAAATTACAATGACCGATTTTTTCTGTTTTTAGAGAAAATCCTGTTCTGCCTTTCTTTGACAGTTCGAATATCAATTTATCGTAGTATCTCATTGTTCTATTCCTTTATTATATTTATTAGTGCATCTATTTCTTCTTTCGTGCGTTTCTCTGTCACGCAGAAAGAAACATATCCTTCTTCCGTTTGCAATGCAGCAAAGAATCCGGCATCATATAGTTTCTGCTGAAGGTCTTTCACGTCAACGAGAGGTTTTAGTACAAACTCCTTGAGGAAAGGTTTTTCAAATACCTTTTCAAATTTTCCCGACTTCAACAGTTCATCGTGTAGATAGTGAGCACCATCATAGCATTGTTCATTGAGTTTTTTCATTCCCTGAGGTCCCATCAGTGACAGATATACCGTCACCCAGAGAGCCATCAGCGACTCGTTAGAGCAGATGTTGCTTGTAGCTTTTTCACGTCGTATATGCTGTTCGCGTGCCTGCAGGGTAAGAACGAAAGAACGATGTCCCTCCTTATCTGTTGTCTGTCCTACGATACGTCCCGGCAGTTTGCGCAGATGTTCCTTGCAGCAAGCCATGAAACCCATGTAAGGACCGCCGTAGCAGAGCGGAATGCCGAGACTCTGTCCGTCACCGACAGCGATGTCTGCACCCCATTCAGCAGGAGTCTTCAAGATAGCCTGTGCCGATGGGTCGCAATATACAGTAAGCAGAGCCTTCTGTGCGTGCATCTCCTCTGCAAATCCTTCAAGGTCTTCGATGATACCATAACGGTTTACAGCAGGAATGATAGCACCAGCAAAAGTAGCCCCCTCTAAATCTCCCCCCATAGAGGAGACTTTCTGTTCTCCCTCTCTATTGGAGAGGGTTGGGGTGAGGCTCCTTTTTAAACTCTCCAAACTCGTCTGTCCATCACATTCGTCAATCATAACGATGTTTGTGCCATAGAACTTGGCGTAAGTCTTTATCACCTCTATTACATGAGGCAACAGAGTCTTGCTCACCAATACCGTGTCGCTCTTTCGTACAGTTGCAATCATCATGCGCATAGCCTCTGCTGCAGCAGTAGGACCATCGTACATGGAAGCATTGCTCACGTCCATGCCAGTGATGTTGCAAATCATCGTCTGGTATTCAAAGATGTAGCGCAATGTGCCCTGTGATATTTCGCATTGATAAGGAGTGTAGGCAGTAAGAAACTCACTGCGTTGTGTTAGATAAGGTATCACGGCAGGAGTATAGTGGTCGTAAGCCCCCTGTCCTACAAAGCATTTCAGAGGGGTATTCTTCCTACCAAGACTGTTGAAAAACTCCCTCACCTCTTGTTCAGACATGGTGTCGGGCAGATCATAGTCGCCCTCATATCTGTATTCGGCAGGAATGTCGCTGTTGAGATCATCAAGACTCTTGACCCCAATCTTCTGCAACATCAACTGTATGTCCTCATCCGTATGAGGAAAGAATTGAAAATTGTTCATTTAAATTGTTTTTGATTTATTTTTGGCAAAGATATGAAAAAAAACGAAGAAAAGAATAAATGCTATGCATTTTTTCTACCATAATTGCTTTTGTCTTCTGCAGGTGTGACATTATAAAGACATTTGTCAAAGAGTCAAAGAGTGAAGACTGAGAGTTTTAGTCTGAAAAAACTCTGCCTAGTGCCTAAAAGTCCGCTGAAATGTAAGTTTTTTTATATAAAAAACAAATATTTATTAAAAATAGTCTCAAAATGAAAAATATTTTATAATTTTGCAGACGAAAAGGTTTAATAATAGATTGTTTAACAAAAAAAAGTAAAGTTATGAGAAAGATTTTATCTTTAATTTGTGCTCTTGTATTTATCGTACTTGGCACAAACGTTGCTTTTGCTCAAAATGTAACGAAGGCGAACATCGTTAAGAAATCGCCCGTTGCAGTAGAGCAGATGAAGAAAGCTCAGCTTATGGAAGGCGCTGTTAAGCAGAAAGACTTTAATCTCCTTAACCTTAAGGAACTAAAGCCAACCCCGCTGAAGAATGCCAATAATCTGCAGAAGCTGAACAAAAAGGCTGGAGCTAAGGCTCCTATGGTTAAAAGGCAAAGCATGGTGAAAGCCAATCACCAAGCTGCTCCTGTAAAGAAGACAGTGGCTACTGTTGCTGCTCCTAAAAAAACAGGCGAAACTATCAATGTTACGGCTGTAGATTGGTATTATGACAACTCTTATTATGATGTCTATTTACAATCTGAAGATAATGTTTACCTCTTTGAGTTGTTAGAGTCAACAGGTGGCTTAACGTATGGTAAAACCTACACATACGCTGATATGTATGCTGATTGGGTATGCACATTGGATGAAGAGGGCTATCCCCTTGTTAAGGCTACCGATGCTACGCTGACCGTTACGAAGGATCAAGACGGTTTGATTCATGTCGCTGCTACAATGGTTCTCGATGGTGATACCCACAACATCACATACGATGAAAAACCTTTCGTTCCGACCGGTGTGAAAATCAACGTTAATGCCACTAACTACAAATCACAATATGTTTCTTATTACGGAGAGTATGCATATACAGCTTCTAACGAAGATTTCAATATTGCCATTTGGGTATATACTGATACCGAATTGGGAACGTTCACAGACGAAGTGGATGTTGAAAGCTCTTATTTACAAGAAGCCGGAGGTGGACAATATGTGATTTTCCACAGCTTAGCTACTCCTATTGTTGTAGCTCAAGATGAAGCTGGTAACAAATCTCTTACAGGTAGTTTCTATGCTGAGAATGGTGACGAGTATATCTTGAATCTTGTTTATGAGAAACCAGATGCTAAGGAGATTAACATTCATGTTGAAAATGCTACTCTCAACAATAAGACTGCTGCCGGTTTCTGGACAATTTCCGGTCAAACTGAGGACAAGAACAATGACTTCATGATTTATTTCATCAGCAAGGGTCTGCAAGGCATCTTCACTGATGTGGAGAAGTTTAATGCTTATTCCACTTGGGTAAGCGACAAGTCCACAGGTTCGAATGTATATTACGAGAATCTGAGCGCCGTTAACCTCACATCCAAAGTTGTTGAAGACAGTCTTGTGATTGAAGGTACATTGTCTTTGGCAGATTCAAATGGCAATCCTGCTAATGTCAC
>JAGHTI010000027.1 GCA_018065415.1 Candidatus Equicola stercoris | reverse complement strand
CCCTTGTTCTGTACCATCTGAGGGTTTGCGTCCATCTCACTCTGTGGTATAGGCCAAGTCATGCGGAAATCATCGTATGGTCTCTTCAAAGCTGTTGTCACATCAGAGCCTGGAAGGTTACAGAGGTTATCCTGCTGAGTCTCTCCACGGTTTACACCGAGATGCCAACGTTTGAGGTCGAACAGACGAGTTCCTTCAAGACACATCTCACGACGACGCTCCAGTTTGATTTCGTCCATAAGTTCCGTCTTGGTAGCGAAAACAAAGTCTGCTTTCTTTCCCCTTATTCTCTTTGATTCGAGAGCCATCAGATAATATGAACCTGGCGTAACATCATTCAGCTGTGCGTATGCCTCTGCAGCGATGAGATACATTTCTGCAATACGGAACACTTTTGGCTGAGTTATCCAACGGTAAGATTCATTTTCACCGAGACGCTGCCATACATTTGAATGATCTGGATATTTGTTCATCAGATACACCTTACCAGAACCACCACTTGTAACAGAAAGTGTATAGGTCTTGAAATATACATTGACACGCGTATCATTCAATTTATTGAATAGATCCACAAGACTCTTTGTCGGCATATAATCAACCGTACCACCATCCTTACGAGGAAGATAATACTGACCTGTAGCTGAAGCCACTTCATCAGCAGAAGGTATTGGCAACATCCAAATAATCTCTTTACTGTTGTCATTAGTCCAGAGGTTATCCAAATCTGCCTTGCTTGCAGCAAGTTCGTATGTATCTGAATTTATAAGAGAAGTTGCCAAAGCAGCAGCAGTTTCATAATCATCCCTTGCCAATGCAACACGTGCACGAAGGGCAGTAACGACATCTGCATTGATATAAGCATCACCCACTTTACCTTTTGTCTTTATTAACTCACTTGCCATTGCGAGATCTGACTCTATCTGATCATACGTTTCGTTTAGAGTTGAACGTCCTGGATATGTAGAATTGTCTGAAGATGGCTGATACTTTAGTACTATTGAAACACCTGAGTTGTCTTCACCTGCAGTTGCTTCTTCATAATCATCACAGAAATACTGTGCTAATCCGAAATGGCAGTAAGCACGAATGAAATAGCACTCACCAAGTATATTTTCAACCGCAGCTATTGACTCTTCATCGAAATTAGGGTCATTTTCAAAATCTATCTTCTTTGCACCATCAAGAATAAAGTTTGCACGTGCAATAAGGCCATAGTAGTTACCATATATAGCCTCTATCGTAGAAGAAGAAGAAGTAAACTGCCAGCGATACATATCACCATACGTATTGGAATATCCATCAACAGCATTGAAGTTGTCACACTGAATATCCATTGCGCTGTAATAAGCACCACTATTCATACCCTTGAGTGGAGAATAAAGACCTACCCGCATGTTTTCAAAGTCCTGCGGTGTCAGCAAAGCCTCTTCGTCAGCAATTGCATCGTATGGAGTCAAATCCAAATCACAAGATGCAAGCGTAAGAGCAAAAACTGATAATAATATTGTTATCTTTTTCATTTCTTGTCCTCCTGAAATTAGAATGTTAACTGTGCACCAATAGAATACTGGCGTGTGTTAGGATAGTTACCCAAAGTGATGTTTGAGTTAACTTCAGGGTCATAACCCTTGTAACCTGTGAAGGTCAGGAGGTTACGTCCGATGAAATAAACCTTTGCACCCTTTATGAAGCCTGTCTTCTGCATGAGGCTTGCTGGGAATGTATAAGAGAGTTGCAACATCTTCAAACGTACAAAAGAAGCCTCTTCGATCAAGTGAGTATCAAACTCCATTGTTGCATCAGCAGCTGGGATATCAGTAATCTGTCCCGGAGTTGTCCACATATCAAGCATTGCAGTACTCTGATTTTTAGAAGAAGCAAACGTTGCATTCTCAGTGAACCAGCGTTCATTGTTAATCATGTAACGGTCAAACATACCTGTGAACTGCAGGTCGAGTTGCAAGCCCTTCCATGCAAGAGTAGTCATAGCACCGCCAGACCAAGGAGCATATTGATTCATACCCGTCATCACTTTGTCGTCTTCAGAGTAATTCTTTGTTTCATTTCCGTTCTTATCCAACCATACATTCTGACCATCGCGTGGATCTACATGGCTCCAACGTACTTCGTAATATTCTCCGTAAGGATGATCAACTTGCATCTTCAGACCAGTCTCACCCATTACATATTCGTCAAGTCCTTGGAAGAGTTTGGTAATCTTGTTAGAGTTGTAGTTACCGTTTACACCGAGTGTCCATGTCCAATCCTTTGTTTTGATAAGGTCAAAGTTGAGAGTGAAGTCGAAACCTCTGTTGCGCATCTCTGCAACATTTCCCCAACCACCACTAAAACCAGTAGTGACAGAATAAGGAATCTCCATAAGCATGTCAGAAGTAACCTTGTTATAGTATTCCAAGTCGAATGACAGGAGGTCACATACACGACCAACTAATGCTACGTTGAAAGTCTTTACAGTTTCCCATGACAAATCAGGGTTTGAAGGATTTGCGATAGCAGTACCTCCCTGTCCATTATAAAGAAGACCTGAGCCCACAAGACCAAGTGCCATGTAAGGAGAGATACCTGAGTTTCCAGTAGTACCATAACTTACCTTAACAGCAAGGTCATTGAGCCAAGAGTTTGTCGGTGCCATAAAGTTTTCACGGGAGATATTCCACATAACAGCTGCAGCACCGAATGTTGCCCATTGCTTATCCTTTCCGAATAGTGAAGAACCATCGCGACGAATAGAGAGGTCAACGAAATACTTGTCATCCAAGCTGTAATTCAGCATACCAAACCATGAAAGGCGTTTCTCTTCTGTAAGAGAATCTGAAGATGGCATATTTACTGTTGTTCCTGCACTTGGTAACATAAGACGAGAGTCTGTCTGACCTTCTGTTTCGAGAGAGAACGCACGGTCTTTATTGTACATGTACTCATGACCTAAGAGGGCAGTAAAATAATGTCTCTTTGCAATATCAAATTTGTACTCGAGAGTGTTTGACACTGTCCAGTTGTAGTAACGTTCAAATACTTCATTTGCGCCACCAGAACCTTCAAACGGACCTACAGGCATTACTTTGGAAGTAAGGCGATAGTCAAACCATTCCAAACCAACATTTGTACGCCAGTTCAAACCATCAAGAGGATTGATGTTAACGAATGCGTTTTCTGTGATACGTGTATTGTCACGACTTGAAGGCTGAATCTCTGACAGATAATATGGGTTATAATAATCCATCATTGTGAAGTAATCATTGCGAGCACCAAAACCTTCAAATGTACTATTTGCATAGTCGATAGAACCATCTTCTCTGTATTTCAGACCGAG
>JAGHTI010000037.1 GCA_018065415.1 Candidatus Equicola stercoris | reverse complement strand
TTTCATGGTCTGGAACTCTCCTTGTTGATATTTGGTGTGGTGGTATTTGCGGTCTTAATCAGCATCTATTCAAAGTTACATCAGAGAATTATCCAAAATGGATCTATCTAATGTGGACGAAATTCCATTTGGATGAATTTATTAGAATAGCAAAAGATAAGGCTGTAACAATGGGACATATTAAGAGAAGCGATTTAGAAAAGGCTTTAGTGACGATTCCTGACAATAATATGCTGAACTGGATGAGTAATTTTATGAATGATGTTATTGACAAAATAATCAATACACGATTAGAATCCTCCCATCTCTCCTCTCTCCGTGATACGCTTCTTCCAAAATTGATGTCTGGTGAGATAAAAATATGATGCTATGGCTGAGAAAAAGAATATCAACCTGAATCGCTATGACGACGGTACTCCGAGCGTGATGAGGAAGCAGACCGTATATACGGAGCTGTTCTTCTTCCAGAAAAGCGACGTGCTGGTGCAGTTGACAAAAGCATTCTGCGAGCGATTCCTGCCAAGATATGGCGACCGCACCGTTGACCAGATGGTGCAGGCGGCACGCTCAGTGAAACAGAACATCGCGGAGGGGCTTACCGATGGCCGCACCAGTTTCGAGGTGGAGATAAAGCTCCTTGGCATTGCCAAAGGGAGCAATCAGGAACTCTTAGAGGACTATCAGGACTACCTGAAACAGCACCACCTGAACGACTGGGGAAGAATAGCAAGAAGCCATAGGGGAGCTGGCAACTCTAGCGGTTCTGGCAACTCTAGGGATTCTAGAAATTCTAGTGGCTCTAGAAATTCTAGGAATTCTAGCAATTCTAGGGAAGCTATGGAGGCTGGCATTGCCAGCCGCTACGACAAGCTGCTTACATTCTGCCGCACTCACAACGACCTTGCAGACTATGAGCCCTATTTCTCCAAGTGGACCGATGAGGAGCTGTGCAACACTGCCATCACCCTCTGCCACATGGTGGACAAGGCGATGACAACCTATATAGAGGGCCTCGACCGCGAGTTTGTGGAGGAGGGCGGCATCCGCGAGCGCATGACAGCAGCCCGCCTCGACATGCGAGGCACGCAAAAGCAGATAATAGCCCGGCTCGAAGCCGAAAATGCACTCCTGCGAGCGCGGATAGCCTCGCTGGAAAGAGAACTGGAGAAAAGAAAATAGAAAGGCTGGGGGCTCTAGAAACTCTGGAAAGGCTGGAAAGCCTAGCAGCTCTAGAAACTCTAGAAAATCTAGCAGCTCTAGAAAAGCCTAGAAACTCTAGAAAATCCTAGAAAGCCTAGAAAAAAAAGACTATAAAAGCAATGTTTACAGAAGACACCTACGAGCAGGCTCTCATCGAATTGTTTCAGAGCCTTGAAGGTAATCAGTTCCGTTATGAGTACGGTCCTGACATAGAGCGTGATTATGCAAATCCTGTATTGGACGATGTGCTGCGGGAATCTCTGTGCCGCATCAATCCGTCTATTCCCCGTGATGCCATTGATGATGCCATCAGGAAACTGCATCAGATAGAGGGGTCTTCGCTCTATGAGTGCAACTTCAAGTTCACGCAGATGATGCAATATGGCATTGAGGTGACGTTCACACAGCACGCATCTTCCAATCCAAAGAACGAAGGTGCGGACATGATACACGAAGCCATGTCACACTACGGCAGATTCAATGAACGCGTGGAACAACAGTCGCGCGAGAAGACAATGGTTGTAAACCTTATAGACTTTGAGCATCCTGAGAAAAACGATTTCTTGGTGGTGAATCAGTTTACGGTGCAGGAGCATGATACCAAGCGACCGGACATTGTGGTGTTCGTGAATGGTCTGCCTCTGGTGGTGATAGAGTTGAAATCTCCGTCAAGAGAGGAGACAGATGCCAGCGAAGCATATCTGCAACTGCGCAACTACCAGAAGTCCATTCCATCGTTATTTATTTACAATGCCTTCAATGTGATGAGCGACATGGCACAGACAAAAGTAGGAACCGTCACTGCCAAGGAAGACCGCTACATGGAATGGAAACAGCCTACCGGAGAGGTGGCAGACTATGATGTGGCCTTCAAATCCATATTCACCCCGAAAGTACTGCTAAACCTTCTGAAGAACTACATACTGTTTGATGTCCGCGAAGGCAGTTATGCAAAGATTCTCGCAGGCTATCATCAGTACTACGCTGTGGAGAAGGCCGCCACGAGAGCAGAGGAGGCTGTGAAAGGCGATGGCAAGATTGGTGTGTTCTGGCATACACAAGGCTCTGGCAAGAGCCTGTCGATGGTGTTCTTGGCTCATCATCCAAAGATACAGATGATGAACCCTACCATAGTGGTTATTACAGACCGTAACGACCTCGATGAACAGTTGTACGGTCAGTTTTCTCGCACGGTCGATTTCCTCCGTCAGCGTGCAGTGCAATGCACAAGCCGCGATGCAGAAAATGATGACACATCTCTGAAGGCAATGCTGAAGAACAGAAATTCCGGAGGCATCATCTTCACCACCATGCAGAAATTCGATGACTGGGACGGTGCACTTTCCGACCGCCGCAACATCATCGTGATGACCGATGAGGCACATCGCGGTCAGTATGGCATGGAAGAAAAGATAGACACAGAAGGAAATACACATATCGGTGCTGCACGAAAGATACGAAACTCACTGCCTCATGCTTCATATATTGGTTTTACAGGAACTCCAATATCAGACAAAGACAGAGATACGGCAGAAGTGTTCGGTGACATCATTGACGTGTATGACATGACGCAGGCGGTAAAGGATGGCGCAACACGCCCAGTCTATTACGAAAGCCGCGTGATAAAACTGAAACTCAACGATGAGATACTTGCCCAGATTGATGCAGAGTATGACAAGTTGAGGGCAGAAGGAGCATCGGAAGCAGACCTTGAAGAGAACAAGAAGGTAATGTCGCACATGGACTCACTGCTTGGCAACGATGCGACAGTCAACGACCTTGTGGCAGACATCATCACGCATTATGAAGAAAACCGTCAGCATATCTGTTGTGGAAAGGCTATGATTGTGGCATACTCCCGACCGATAGCCATGAAGATATACACCCGCATCCTTGAACTTCGCCCTGACTGGACGGAAAAGGTTAAAGTGGTGATGACAGGAGGGAACCAAGATCCGGAGGAATGGGCAGAAATCATCGGAAGTAAAGCCTACAAGAAAGAACTTGCCAAAAAGTTCAAGGACGAGGACGACGAGATGAAGATAGCCATTGTCGTGGATATGTGGCTGACAGGTTTTGATGTTCCGTCACTGGCAACGATGTATGTATATAAGCCAATGAAGGACCACAACCTGATGCAAGCCATTGCCCGCGTGAACAGAGTCTTTCCAGAGAAGGCAGGAGGGTTGATTGTGGACTATGTGGGTATTGCCTCAGCATTGAAAGAGGCAATGAAACGCTATACCAAACGAGACCGTGACAACTACGGCAATAACGACATCAAGGAGAGGGCATATTCGGAGTTCAAAGAGAAACAGGAGATATGCCGAGACTTGCTTCATGGCTATGACTACAGCAAATTCCATCATGGTTCACCTTCGGAGCGTGCGATGTTGATAAAGGGTGCTGTAAACTTCTTGATGGCACCAGCCAAAGCGGAAGACTGCAAGGAGTTCACAAAAAATGCTTTCATGCTCCGTCAGGCTGTAACCCTTTGTCGCTCACTTCTCGTGGAAGAAGAGCGTTATGAGGTAAGTTTCATGGAGTCTGTACGCATCTTGATAATTCGTCTGCAGAATACAAACAAGATATCGAAGGTAGAGATAAACAAGCGTATCGTGGCTCTCATTGAACAAAGCGTAAGCAGCGATGGCGTAGTCAACATCTTTGATGAGCAGACAGAGTTCTCACTCTTCGATGAAAAGTTTATGGAAGAGGTCAGGAAGATGAAGGAAAAAAACCTTGCCGCAAAGTTGTTGGAAGACCTGTTGCGAGAACGTGTACGTACAATGATTCGTTCAAACATTGTGACAGGAGAACTGTTCAGCAACAGATTCAGCGAGACGCTGAACCGTTATGTAAACGGATTGCTGACAAATGAGGAAGTTATCCAAGAACTGCTGAAACTGGCACAGGAGATGATGGATGCAGAACAGCAGGGTAACGATTTGGGACTCTCCAATGATGAAAAAGCATTCTATGATGCCCTGACCCGACCACAGGCTGTGAAGGACTTCTATTCAAATGACCAGTTGGTGGCAATGACTAAAGATCTGACAGACATGCTTCGAAAAAACCGCACCATAGACTGGAACCGCAGAGAGGCAGAACGTGCCAATATGCGTAGGTTGGTAAAGCGTTTGTTAAAGAAATACCAATACCCACCAGAAGAAACAGAAGGCGCGATGAACATAGTGCTGAAGCAATGTGAACAGTGGGCAGAAAATCAGGACATCGGCACAGTGTAATGATTTATTAAAAAATGATAATCTGCACTAATTTTTTCCTAATAACTATTGCAGAACTGATTTGATTTTCTTATCTTTGCATTTATCTTCCATACATATAATAATATGTGAAAAACACATGGGAGATAAATCAGAGGGACTTCGTATTTTAACCTTTGAAGATTGAGAAGAAGTACGAGTAGATTATGCGATGAAATGGGCCGTAATATCTATGCGTGAGCTGTATATATGGCCTACTATAACTGAAAACAATAACTTTGCCCATAGTGGGGAAGAAAAATATAACAGGATGACTAAAAACATAAACACAACGGCTGACACGTTGGGACAGGATGATGTCCTGATGATGGGGGTGGCTCTTGGAGGACAAGAGTTGCACTCGTTGTCGGACTTTGTGGCTGTGTTGGAACAGTATCCGCCGAACCTCAACGACAGGGTGCTGATGATAAAGGACTTTCTGGCAAAGGTGTTCGATATCCGTAAGCTGCCGACGGATGAATATGAGCGTTTTCAACGGTTGGGGATGAAAGAGTCATATACTGTCAGCTCTACGGAGATAAACGGTGACTATATCAATAATCAAATAGTTAATAATAATGTATATGGAGAGAGGTAGTATTATTGTTCATGGTAACTACATTGAGCAGCAGACAATCAATGTAAATAATGGTGGCGTGTTGAATTTTGGTGAAAGGAAGAAACCAGATGTTCCGAATCGAGAGCGTATGCCGATGGGGCTGAAACGTGAGGAGGCGCAGAAGCTGTATGAGTTTTTGTGTGAGGAGGATTTGATAGCCAATACTTCCATGGAACATTTTGTGTATCTCATGGGTGTCGATGTTGATTTAACGTGTTCCGCAGAGAGGATTTGCTGGGTTGGTACCAAACAGCAGTTGAGGACGATGCTGGAGTGTGTTTTCAGTCGGTATCTGGAGGTGAAGGGTAACAAGGCAAATTTGGAGCGTTTTGTGCCTTCGTGTTTTTGTGACAAGGGTGGTGTGTCTCTGAAATTGTCCAAAAGAAAGAATGAAAATTCGTTTGCCATTGATAAGATAACGTCTTTTTGCCGAACTCTCAGCGACCAATAAGAAAAGTGTTGTAGAGAATACTGTAATGGTGTTATGATGAGTGTTTGCGGACCAACAGAAGGTCGGTAAACACTCTTCTTTTTTCTTTGTCTGGTGTGGTGATGTCTGTACTTTTGCATTGTCGGAAGGACAGATGCCTGACACGGTGTCAGTATCTTTTCCCCTTCTGAACAAATTTTAATATCATGAAAAACACAAAAGAAATTTTAAGTGCGTACACAGATGCAAAGAATGCAATGTGTAAGATTGCCACTCTGCTGGATGAGGCAGAGAGAGATGTTGCAAAAAAACTTACTCCACTCTTGGGAAAAGTGGGTGTTCTCCGCAAGAACGTGGTGATGACCTTTGCAGAGGTAGATGTTAACTTCGGCACTCTCGGGCAGAGGGTAGATTTGTATTTCTTCTCGCCTGCGAAAGTAAAAGATGTGATGGACAGGATTTCATCACTCCGCAAGGAAAACAAAAATCTTCTTACAGACGAAGACAAGAATGACTATGAAATTCTGAAAGGTCTTTGCAATGGTAAGGTGAAATGTTCCTGCGCCTTCACTACTCTTGACGAGGTGGAAGATGTGATTTTCCGCGTGCGGTTGGTGCTCAGCATTGCAGAGGTGGAAAGGTTGGCACGTGCGAAGACATTTGATTTACGAACAGATCAAGATGAATTGATTTGATCAGTGGATGGGGATGACTTTTGTACTTGCAGTATGAATTGAAAAGAATTTCATTATGCGCAAAATGAGATATATAAAAAATTAAGTTTAACAAATTAAAAAATTAAAAAAATGGCAATTAATTATTCTTTAAGTGAACGTGCGGTTACCGTTAAGAATCCCACCACTGGTGTCAGGGAGAAGGTGACCAAACTGTATGCCAAAGCACAGGCAAGCGGCAAGATGACTCTTGACGAGTTCTGTGCTCTGGTGGCACGTGCCTCCAAAGGGTATAGTGCAAGTAATATCAAGGCTTTGATCGTGATTCTCGGCTCTGCGTTGAAGGCAAATGCAAAGATTTCCATGCGTTCCCAGTTGGGCGACTTCGGGTTCTTCGGTCATGGGCTAACCTCTAATGGCGTTCTGGATGCACAGCAGTTCAATACAAACTCTGACATCAAGAAGGTATATGTAAAGTGGGCAAAGAGTAGCCGTATGGCAACTCTCGTAGGTGCAAGTTTCACTATTGTAGCTACACAGGCTGCAAAGAAGGCTGGTAAAAAGGCTACGAAACAGGCATCAAGTGAAATTATAATATAAAAGAAAGTCTACCCCGTAGGAGCCTCTCCTAAATCCTCCCCTGAAGGGAAGGACTTTTTGACTCCCTTTCCTTTAGGAGAGGGTTGGGAAGAGGCTTCAGAGGGGGCTAATGTTTAACTATTAATTTTTTTTCAATTATGGCAATAAATTATTCTATTTCATACAGAAAAGTGAATGTGGCAGTACTTGATGAAGATGGCCACAAACAATATGATGAACATGGTGTTCTCATAACTGAGCCGGTGTATAAGGCATACGCAAACGCACAGAGTGCTGGTGACCTTGACACCAAGGCTTTCGCAAAGAGTTGTATCACTACCGGATCTATCCTGTGGAGTACTGCCGACATCATCGCAATGCTTGATGACGTGTTGGGTGCTCTGGAGAGTATGCTCTTGCAGGGTAAGCGTGTGGAACTGGGGGATATGGGTACGTTCTATCCGTCATTGTCTTCCAAAGGATGTCCTCTGGATGAGACGTGGGTGGCTTCGGCTTATATCAAGAAAGCGTATGCTTCTTGGCTTCGTCCTGCAGAGATGAAGGACTTTAAGGAAGAATGTACCTTCCAGCTCGTCAATACTCGCAACACGGAGAAGGTGCTGGTGAAGATGAACAAGACTGGCGAGGAATCATCAACAATTCCTATCTCTCAAAGTGCATACGAGGCTTCAAAGAGCGGACAGATCGAAATCTTGCCAGTGGGCAAATATCGTCTGACCGTCAAGTCGCTTGACGAAGCCAAAGGTACTGTCAGCGGTGGCGGTGTCTTTGAAACAGGAGACGTGCCTACGTTCTCTGCTTCGGCAAAGACTGGAAGCCACTTCGTGGGTTGGGTGAAGGACGGAAAGATTATCTCTGTCAATCCTAACTCCTACTTTGTCATGGGACAGGCTAACGTCACCATCTATGCTATGTTTGAACTCAACGGACAGACTACGGGTCACGTGGTTACCGTTTCAACTCCAGACAGCAAAATGGGTGGCGTGACTGGTGGCGGTTTCATCCCTAACGGAAACTCCTGCACAATCGTGGCAACGCCTAACCGTGGCTATGTCTTCGACTACTGGGAGGATGAGGAAGGCGAAACCTACGAGGAAGCAACCTACACCTTCACTCCTACACAGGGCAAACATTTCACTGCATGCTTCGATGTGGAGTAAAAGGGAAAGCCTACCCCCAGCCCCTCCCCGTAGGGGGGGAGAAAAAAGAACGGCAGCCAAACGGCTGTCGTTTTTTTTGTTTTTTCTTTCTAATTCTTTCCAATTCTTGCAACATTGGGAAGAATTGTGAAGTGTTATATGGTTGAAATACAGCATTTTCAAACACACTATAATGTGTGTTCCGTTGGAAAAATGTGATTTCCTCTTTGTTTTTCCGTTGAAAAAGTGTAGTTTTGTAGCAAATATTCCGTTAAAAATGTAAAACCAAGCACGTATGAAGGTGGTGATTCAAAGGGTGAGCCATGCGTCGGTGACTGTAGAGGGACAACGAGTGGCATCAATAGGCAAAGGGTTTATGATTCTGCTTGGTGTGGCTGATGATGACGGTCAAGAGGATATAGACTGGCTGTGCAGGAAGATAGCTGCAATGCGTGTGTTTGATGATGACGAGGGGGTGATGAACCTTGACATCAGACAGACGGATGGCGAGGTATTGGTGGTGAGCCAGTTTACTCTTATGGCAAGCACGAAGAAGGGCAACAGACCTTCGTATGTGAAGGCTGCAAGACCAGAGGTGTCGAAACCTCTTTATGATACTTTCTGCATGACTCTGTCGGATGCTGTCGGAAAGGTGGTGCAGAGGGGTGTCTTCGGGGCTGACATGAAGGTGGAACTACTCAATGATGGTCCTGTGACGATTTGTATGGATAGTAAGGATAGATAAAAATATAAGATTATGGAAAACAGATTTGATGAATTGTTCAAACAGTATGAACTGAAGATGAACGAGGATGAGGTGAGGACAAGAGTTCAGAAGATTATTGACGAAAAGGTGCCTCTAAACAATACTCTTGACGTGAAGAGGTTTCTTATGGGTAGCATTGAACTTACGACTCTCAAGACTACCGACTCTGAGGATAGCGTGATGGCGTTCACACAGAAGGTGAATGACTTTGACGGTACGTATCCTGACCTTCCACACGTGGCTACGATATGCGTATATCCTTGTTTTGCATCTGTTGTGAAGGAGACTCTTGATGTTGCCGGTGTGAACATTGCATGTGTGTCGGGCAGTTTTCCTTCGTCTCAGGCTTTGCTGGAGGTGAAGGTGGCTGAGACTGCTCTTGCCATCAAAGATGGTGCTAACGAGATTGACATTGTGATGCCTGTGGGGAAATTCCTCTGTGGCGACTATGAGGGTGTCTATGACGAAATAAGCGAACTGAAGCAGACTTGTGGCGACTGTGCTATGAAGGTTATTCTGGAGACTGGCGACCTTGTGTCGTTTGAAAACATAAAGAAGGCTTCTGTTCTAGCCATGTATGCTGGGGCTGACTATATAAAGACTTCTACCGGTAAGGAAAAGATTTCCGCTACTCCAGAGGCTGCATACATAATGTGTCAGGCAATAAAGGAATATCATAAGGCAACGGGTAAGGTGATTGGTTTTAAACCTGCTGGCGGTATCAACACTGTTATGGATGCTGTTACCTACTACACCATCGTTGAGGAGGTGTTGGGCAAGGAATGGCTTACAAACGATCTGTTCCGTTTGGGGACTTCACGTCTTGCCAACTTGTTGCTGAGCGAAATTGAAGGTGAAGAGATAAAATTCTTTTGATGGGATATGGATAAGTCGGGGTTGACACCAATGATGCGGCAGTTCTTTGAACTGAAGGAGAAACATCCTGATGCTTTGCTTCTGTTCCGTTGTGGCGATTTCTACGAGACATACTGTGACGATGCGGAGATGGCGTCCAAGATATTGGGCATCACCCTTACTCGCAGAAGCAGTGTTGCTGGAACGGCTGCCTCTGGAACGGCAATGGCTGGTTTCCCTCATCATGCCCTCGACACCTATCTGCCAAAACTTATCCGTGCCGGAAAACGTGTCGCCATCTGCGACCAACTGGAAGACCCTAAGCTGACAAAGAAACTGGTGAAACGTGGTATCACCGAACTGGTCACTCCGGGGGTGACGATAAGCGATAATGTCCTTAACCATAAGGAAAACAATTTTCTTGCTGCAGTACATTTTGACAAGAAGATATGTGGTGTGGCATTCCTCGATATCTCTACAGGTGAGTTTCTGACAACCGAAGGTTTGCCCGAATACATCGAGAAACTTCTTGCAAACTTCGCTCCTAAAGAGGTGTTGTACGACAAGAATAAACGTAACGACTTTGAACGTGTGTTTGGTAACAAATACTGTGTCTTTGAACTTGACGACTGGGTATTCACGAAGCAGACAGCAGAAGATAAGTTGCTGAAACATTTCGCAGTGAGAAACCTCAAAGGCTTTGGGGTGGAGCATCTGCAGGCTGGTATCGTGGCAAGCGGTGCGATACTGCAATATCTGACCATAACACAACATACACAAATTTCACATATCACTACCTTGTCGAGAATTGAGGAGGACAGGTATATGCGTCTGGATAAGTTTACTGTACGCAACCTTGAACTTCTCAATGCGATGAATGAGGATGGGGTGTCTCTGCTTGATGTCATTGACAAGACCATCACGCCGATGGGCGGACGTCTGCTGCGGCGATGGATGATGTTCCCTCTTAAAGAGGTGGAGCCGATAGAGATGAGACTGCAGATGGTGGATTACTTCTTCCGTCATCCTGAGTTTCGTGAGGTGATAGAAGAAAACTTCCATCTCATCGGTGATATGGAACGAATAATATCGAAGACCGCTGTCGGCAGGGTATCGCCACGCGAGGTACTGCAACTAAAGACTGCTCTTGGGGCTTTGGTGCCTGTGAAGACTGCTTGTGCTGAGGCAGAAGACGGACATCTTGTCTCCATAGGTGAAAAACTGAATGTCTGTGAGCCTCTGTGTGAAAAGATAGGAAAGGCTATCAATCCTAACACTCCTCAACTGCTGAACAAGGGTGATGTCATCGCTGATGGCTACAATGAAGAACTGGATGAGTTGCGTAGGATATCAAAGGGTGGCAAACAGTATCTTCTGGAATTACAGCAGAGAGAGGTAGAAAAGACTGGGATAAACAGTCTTAAGATTGGTTATAATAATGTCTTTGGTTACTATCTCGAGGTTCGCAATACATTCAAGGAGAATGTTCCTGCGGAATGGATAAGGAAACAGACTCTGGCTCAGGCAGAGCGTTATATCACTCCAGAACTGAAGGAATATGAAGAACGCATCCTCGGTGCGGAGGAGAAGATAATAGCGTTGGAATCGAAGTTATTCAATGAGTTGGTGATGGAGATGAACAACTATATTCCTGCCATCCAATGTGATGCCAACCTTGTGGGGCAGATAGACTGTCTGTATTCCTTTGCTAAGGTGTCAGAAGAAAATCACTACATCCGTCCTGTCATCGATGATACCTTTGTGTTGGACATAAAACAAGGGCGTCATCCTGTGATAGAAACGCAGTTGCCTATAGACGAACATTATGTGCCTAATGATGTGTATCTTGACAAGGACAAGCAACAGATAATGATAATCACTGGTCCGAACATGGCTGGTAAGTCGGCATTGTTGCGTCAAACAGCCCTTATCACCATCATGGCACAGATAGGATGTTTTGTGCCAGCGGATAGCGCAAGGATAGGTCTTGTGGATAAGGTGTTCACACGTGTTGGTGCCTCAGACAATATCTCCTTGGGAGAATCGACATTCATGGTAGAGATGAGCGAAGCAGCAAATATCCTTAACAACATGTCGGAACGCAGTCTTGTCTTGTTTGACGAACTCGGTCGTGGTACGAGTACCTATGACGGTATCTCTATAGCATGGGCGATAGTGGAGTATATTCATGAAAATCCTAAGTCGCAGGCACGTACACTCTTTGCCACCCATTATCATGAGTTGAATGAGATGGAAAGGAGTTTCAGTAGGATAAAGAACTACAACGTGAGCGTGAGGGATATAAACGGAAAGATTATCTTTGTCAGAAAACTTGAACGAGGTGGTTCTGAACACTCTTTTGGTATTCATGTAGCCCAACTGGCAGGTATGCCACAGAGCATAGTAAACCGTGCCAACACTGTTCTCTCACAGTTGGAAGGAAATGCTGCACAGACTTCATTGAAGAAGAAAAAGTCTGAGGTTGGTGTTGAGATGATGCCGCAGAAAGACGGTATCGGCAATGCTTTGCCAGGAACACAGTTGTCGTTCTTCCAACTCGACGACCCAGTATTGTCTCAGGTAAGGGATGAGATAATAGAACTGGATGTTGACAACCTCACTCCTGTTGAGGCTCTAAACAAACTCTATCAAATAAAGAAGATTGTTACGGGAAAAGGTTAGCAGGACTGCATCTTCTTTATTCCACGTACTATGAAATAAACACCGATGAAAGCGAGCGGAATACTCAGTATCTGCCCCATATCGAGTGACATGCCTTGTTCAAAATCTTCCTGTATTTCCTTTGTAAATTCTATGAAGAAACGGAATATGAATATGGTCCCCACACAGTATCCGAAGAAGAAACCTGTGCCAAGTGATTTCCGTGCTTTCGTCTTTGCGTAAAGAATGAAACCTATTATTGTCACGATGCAATAGAAGATGGCTTCGTATAACTGTCCCGGATGACGTGGCTGCATATCTACCCTTTCAAATATGAATGCCCAAGGTACATCCGTGACCTTTCCTATAATCTCGCTATTCATGAGGTTTCCCAAACGAATCATCATTGCTGTAAACGGTGCTGCGATAGCCACATTGTCAAGGACATACAGATAGGTGAGTTTTGTACGTTTACAATACAGCAATAATGAAATCATTGCTCCTATCACACCTCCATGAGAGGCAAGTCCCTCATAGCCAGTGAACGTCCATCCTCCGTCATAATGAAACCTTATAGGCAGAAACATCTCAATGAAGTGCTTGCCTGTTGCGAGGAAGTAGGTGGGTTCGTAGAACAGACAATGTCCCAAACGTGCACCGATGAGAACCCCCAAGAACATGTATATGAACAGAGGGTCAAACAATTTGTCGGACGTCTTATAGTCACGATAAAGTTTTTTTACTATGAAATATGCAACGATGAGTCCAATAAGCCAGCAGGTGGCATACCATCTCAAGGCAAAATTACCGATGCTGAAAATTTCTACGCTCGGGTTCCAATAGATAAATGATAATACGTTATACATTGAATCTAAAATGCATTATATCTCCGTCTTGAACGACATAGTCTTTACCTTCTATGCCCATTTTACCGGCATCTTTTACAGCAGATTCACTACCATAATGGATATAGTCGTCATACTTTATCACTTCCGCACGAATGAAACCTTTTTCAAAGTCGGTATGTATCACTCCTGCACATTGTGGAGCCTTCCATCCTTTATGGTATGTCCATGCTTTTACTTCCATTTCACCGGCAGTAATGAATGTCTCAAGGTTGAGCAGATGATAGGCTTTTTTTATCAGTCTGTTCACTCCGCTCTCCTTCAGTCCTAACTCTTCAAGAAACATCTGTTTGTCTTCGTATGTCTCCAGTTCTGCAATGTCTTCTTCGGTTTTTGCAGCAATAATCATCACCTCTGCATTTTCCTTAGCAGCAATTTCTTCTATCTGTCTGGAGTATTCATTGCCGTCTTTTGCTGCACTTTCATCAACATTGCATACATAAAGGACAGGTTTTGCTGTAAGAAGAAACAGGTCGTGTGCCACCTTCTGCTGATCTTTAGTGTCGAACTCCACAACTCTTGCATTCTGTCCCTTGTCCAGAGCCTCCTTATATCTGCCCAGCACCTCAACGGCAATCTTAGCATCTTTGTTTCCTGCTGCCGCAGCCTTCTGCTCTTTTGCAAAGCGGCTTTCAATAGTCTCAAGGTCTTTGAGTTGGAGTTCGGTATCTATAATTTCTTTGTCGCGCAGAGGGTTAACGCTACCATCAACGTGGGTGATGTTGTCATCATCGAAACAACGCAAAACATGAATGATGGCATCTGTCTCGCGGATATTGCCAAGAAACTTGTTTCCCAAACCCTCTCCTTTGCTTGCACCTTTCACTAGTCCTGCAATGTCAACAATCTCGCATGTGGCAGGGACGATGCGTCCGGGATGTACCAGTTCCGCCAGTTTTCCAAGTCTTTCGTCAGGAACAGTGATGACACCCACATTAGGTTCTATAGTACAGAAAGGAAAGTTTGCTGATTGTGCCTTTGCACTACTCAGGCAGTTGAACAAAGTTGATTTACCTACATTTGGCAGTCCTACAATACCGCATTTCAAAGCCATATCTTCATAGATTTTTCAAATGCAAAGGTATATAAAAAAAACGAGTTTGCAATAAAAGTATAAGTTTTGCGTTTCTATATATAACTATAAAATAATATAAGAACAAAAACGGAAGTATCATGATAGAGTATGTAAAGGGAGAATTGGTAGAGTTAAGTCCTGCATTTGCTGTTGTCGATATAAACGGCATGGGTTACAGGGTGAACATAACCGTGAATACATACACAGCATTGCAAGTTGTGGAAGGAGACTCTCAGAAGGTTGTGAAACTATACATCTATGAATCCATCCGTGAGGATGCCCACGAGTTGTTTGGTTTCAGCACCAAGAAGGAGCGTGAAGTGTTTCTTCTTCTCCTAACGGTAAATGGTATTGGTGCCAATACTGCCCGTATGATTCTATCAGAGATGACGGTAGATGAATTGTCTGCACTCATTGCTGCTGGTGATGACAAGATGTTGAAACGTATAAAAGGAATAGGTCCTCGAAGTGCTGCACGTATCATTGTAGAGTTGCAGGATAAGTTTGTCGGACTGCAGGCTTCTGTAGGCGTGGGAATCCCTGTTGTTAATGCCAATGCAGGTGAAGCAATCTCTGCACTTACCATGCTTGGATTTACGGCTAATGCATCCAATAGAGCCGTACAGCAGATTCTTAAAGACACCCCTGATGCATCTGTTGAAGAAATCATCAAGAGGGCTTTGGTAATGATTAAATAAAGGTTGTGAGAAGAAGATTTTTATCCATACTTTTAGTTTTTTCTACGGTCTGGGCATTAGCTCAGACTCCGAATCTGCCGTCTCCACGTTGGACGGTTCAGAAGACGGCACCAGTAGAGATGAAAGATTTGGATAAAAAAACTTCTGACCTAAAAACACCTGAAAACATCACAGAAGAAACAACTTATAATGATACTCTCGGCTATTATGTGGTAGGTAGCAAGATTGGCTCATCTTATCTCAATGTTCCATTCTTTATGACTCCAGAAGAATACCAGATGTGGAGTTTGAAAAAGAGCATGAGTGATTTCTGGAAGCAGAAAAACGAAGAAGAGGTTGCGGCTGGTGGTAAAGAGAAGTTTGATTTCACGGACATGCATTTCGACCTTGGACCAGCGGAAAAGATTTTCGGTCCGGGAGGTGTGAGGATAAAGACGCAAGGTACTGCAGAACTTAAACTAGGAGGAAACATAAAGAAGATTGATAATCCAAGTATTCCTATCCGTAACAGAAACACTTTTGGCGTAAACTTTGACGAAAAGATAAACCTCAGTGTCAATGGTAAGATTGGTGATAAGATGGACCTCAACCTCAACTACAATACCGATGCAACCTTCGATTTTGATACGCAGAACCTAAAACTCAAGTATGAGGGTAAGGAGGACGAGATAATAAAATTATTGGAAGGAGGTAACGTGTCTTTTCCTTCCAACAACTCTCTCGTCCAAGGAGCCAGTGCTCTGTTCGGTATTCGTGCCGACATGCAGTTTGGTCGTCTGAAACTGCAGACGGTGGTGTCGCAGAAAAAGTCTAATTCCAAGAGTGTCAGTTCCAAAGGCGGTACACAATTGACAACATTTGAGATTGACGCAGCCGATTACGAAGAGAACCGCCACTTCTTCCTTTCGCGTTACTTCCGTGACAAGTATGACAAGGCTATGGCATCATTGCCAAATATTGCATCAGGTATTAAGATTACTCGTATGGAGATTTGGGTGACGAACAAGACAGGAACCACTGCCAATTCCCGTAATCTTGTAGCACTTAGTGACCTCGGCGAACAGGAACTCGTGGGAAATCCTTTCTGGAAAATTCTTACGCCACAACCTGTGCCTTGCAATATTGCCAACAACGAATATGAGCAGATGACGACAACATATAGTGGTGCACGTTCTATAGACATGGTAAGTTCTGTGTTGGGAGCAGTACCGCAACTGGAGGCAGGTATCGACTACGAAAAAGTGGAAAGTGCACGTCTGCTGTCGTCAAGTGAATATACCATCAACGAAGCCCTAGGGTTTGTCTCGTTGCATAATACACTGCAGACAGACCAAGTGCTTGGTGTGGCTTTTGAATATACATATAATGGTAAGACATATCAGGTGGGAGAATTCTCTACAGACCTTACAGATGTCTCCCAGTGTCTGTTCGTCAAGAGTTTGAAGAATACCAATAACTCTCCAATATACGAAAATGTCTCAACGGTGAAATTCTCAAAAGGAACATGGGACTTCATGATGAAGAACGTGTATTATCTTGCTTCCAATGTGGAAAAAGAGAAATTCCGTCTTGACATCAAATATCAGAGTGATACAGCTGGTGTCTATCTCACATATCTTCCAGAACCGCAGGTCAAGAGTACTCAGTTGATAAAACTCCTCAACTGTGACCGTTTGGACAATAACAACAAACTGCATTCAAATGGTTATTTTGACTATGTAGCGGGCTATACCGTTGCTGACGGACGTGTGTTTCTTCCTGCTGCAGAGCCTTTCGGTTCTTTCCTGTATGGAGTGCTCACCTCTCAACAGCATAGGATAGACCCTGTGATTGCTGAAAAATACTGTTATCACGAACTCTACGATTCCATAAAGACGATAGCGAAACAGATTGCCGAAAAAGATAAGTTCGTCTTCATGGGACAGTTCAAAGGTACACGTGCCAATGTCATCTCACTGGGAGCATATAATGTGCCACAAGGGTCGGTGGTAGTTACTGCTGGAGGTGTGGTTCTGAGAGAAAATAGCGATTACACCGTAGATTATTCGGCAGGAGAGGTGACGATTATCAATCAGAGCATCATTGATGCAGGGACAAATGTCAGTGTGTCATTGGAGAGTAATACCGATTATGGGCAGCAACGAAAGACCATGGTGGGATTGAACTGGGAATATGATTTCTCCAAAGACTTCATCATAGGCGGTACGATACAGCATCTGTCGGAGCAGTCCATGACCTCGAAGGTTACCATGGGAAGTGAACCACTTAATAACACTATTTGGGGACTGAACATGAGTTGGAAGAAAGAAAGTCAACTCATCACGAATTTGTTGAATTATATCCCGTTCCTGCATGTAAGTCAACCGTCACACATATCCTTTAATGCAGAGTTTGCACAACTCATAGCAGGAACAGCCTCTGGTACACAAGACAATGCTTCCTACCTTGATGACTTTGAGAACACCAAGAACTGCATCAACATATCCACACCATCATCATGGACATTGTGTAGCACACCGAAGTTGGATTCGAGGAATAAATACCAACAATATTACGAAGACAAAACAACACTCGGCAATGGCTATGGACGTGCACTCATGGCATGGTATAATGTAGATCCACTCTTCACACGCCGTAGTTCTTCGCTCACTCCATCGCACATCAAGAGCGACCTTGACCAACTCTCCAACCACTATGTTCGTGAGGTATATGTCCACGAACTATTCCCTAACCGCGACCTCAGCAACTACACTGGTAGCACTGCCACATTAAACATCTTCAATATGGCTTACTATCCGACAGAGCGCGGACCTTACAACTTCTCTGCTGACATCAATCCTGACGGTTCGTTGCAGAATCCTCTTCAGCGTTGGGGAGGCATGATGCGCAAACTGGAGACGAGCGACTTCAAGACAGCCAACATTGAATACATCGAATTCTGGATGCTTGATCCATTCATCTATTCCAAAGACTCCATTGATGCAGACCAGTTTGGTGGCGACATGTATATAAATCTTGGTGAGATGTCAGAAGACATCCTTCGTGATGGAAAGAAGTTTTACGAGAGCGGAATGCCTGTTGATGGTTCTACTGTGGCAACCCTCGACAAGTCACAGTGGGGTTATATACCTCATCAGTCGTCAGTGACATATGCCTTTGCCACCACAAGTGGTTCACGTGTCTTGCAGGATGTCGGTCTGAATGGTCTTAATGACTCACAGGAGTTGTCCTTCGACGGCTATCAGCAGGACCTCGGCAATATACAGAGGATAGTAAATCCGAATGTATGGGAACAGATTTCAAAAGACCCGGCAAACGATAACTACCATTATTTCCGTGGTAGCGACCTTGATGCTCAGGAAGCCTCCATATTGGACCGTTACAAACGAATAAATATGCCACAAGGCAACTCGCCAGACAGTGACAGCCGTACAGAAAGCTATGACACCTCATACAAGACAGGTCCTGACGTGGAAGATATCAACCAAGATTATACACTTAACGAATATGAGAAATACTATCAGTACCACGTAAGTGTTCGTCCAGGTGACATCAGTACTGACAATGTAGGAAACAATTTCATCGTTGACAAGCGTACCACATCCGTGACACTAAGAAACGGAAAAACGGAGACCGTAACATGGTATCAGTTCCGTGTTCCAGTGGAACAATATGAAGAAAAAGTCGGTAGAATCAACGATTTTTCATCAATACGTTTCATGCGTGTTTTCCTCACAAACTTCAAGAAACCTATCGTCATCCGTCTTGGTACCTTCGACCTCGTGCGTGCTGAATGGCGTAACTACGAACAACAACTATCTCCATCAGCAAATACTGGTACCATCGAGGCATCAGCAGTCAGCATAGAAGAAAATAACGATAAAGAACCAGTCAATTATGTATTGCCACCGGGAATAAGCCGCGTTGTTGACCCGTCACAGCCACAGCTCACCGAGAATAACGAACAGGCCCTTAACATCATCGTCAAGAACATGTCGCACAACGAGGCGAAATGTGTATATAAGAACACTACCCTCGATCTCCGCAACTACAAACGCCTGCAGATGTTCGTACATGCAAACGCATTGAAACCGAATGTTACAGAACTCAAGGACGGCGAAATGAGTGTCTTCGTTAGACTGGGAAATGACTACAAGAGCAACTATTACGAATATGAGATACCACTCACCCTGACGCCGGAAGGACGTTACGACCAGTATTCCTCCACCGACCGAGCATTGGTATGGCCACAGGAAAACCTTCTCGACATCCCTTTGAGCAAGTTTACTTCTATTAAGAAATCACGAAACAAAGATAAGGCTGAAGGGAAGGCGGCATATAACATCATCTACTCAGACTACGATGCCGACAATCCAAACAATAAGATATCCATCATCGGAAATCCTACCCTCGGCGAGGTGAAGACGATGATTATCGGTGTGCGCAACAATGCCATGGATACAAAAGCGGTAGAAGTGTGGGTAAACGAACTGCGTCTCCTTGAATCAAACAATGAAGGTGGATGGGCAGCACAAGGAACACTCAATCTACAACTCTCTGACTTTGGTTCACTGAACCTTGCAGGACGTGTTGAGACACAAGGCTTCGGAGGACTGGAACAAGGACAGATGGACCGTTCTACCGACAACTATTCACGTTATGATATCACAGCAAGTTTTGAACTGGGAAAATTCTTCCCAGAGAAAGCAAAGGTAACGATACCATTCTACTATTCCGTTACGCAGGAGAAGACGAAACCAAAATACAATCCACTCGACACCGACATGGAACTCGATGATGCTCTGGAGGCTATGAACAGCCATGATAAAGACTCCGTAGAGTCTATTGCCATCACTAATGTCACCAACCGTAACATCTCCATCTCCAATGCAAAGGTGGGCATCACCACCAAGCGTCATCCTATGCCATACGACCCAGGCAACTTTGCATTCTCCTATAGTCATTCGCATAAATATACTACAGGTAAGACCACCATCTATGAACGTGAAGATAACTGGCGAGGTGCTGTCAACTATTCCTATACACCAGTCTATAAGCCACTAGAACCTGGTAAGTCCCTAAAAGGTAAGAGCAAGTGGTTGAGGATAGTGAAAGAGTTTGGTTTCAACTACATCCCGCAGAACATCTCCTTCAATACCGAGATGAAACGCGACTACTACGAACTGCAGGAGCGTGATATGGAAAATCTTAATGACCGTCTGCCTGTGACATTCTCCGAACAGTTCCTTTGGAATAGGGATTTCGCCATGCGTTGGGATATTACGAAAAACCTTCACATGAATTTCCAAAGTGCTACAGATGCACAGATAGAAGAACCATATACACCTGTCAACAAAGACCTCTATCCTGACAGGTATGAGGCATGGAAAGACTCCGTATGGAATAGTATATGCGGATGGGGAACACCGCTGAAATATCAGCAGAACTTCACAGCCTCTTACCAGTTGCCTCTCAACAAACTGCCAATCTTTGAATGGCTCACTGCCGATGCATCATACAACGCATCTTATAACTGGTCGCGTGGAACAGAACTGGAAGACGGTACGTCGTTGGGAAACACCATCAACTCTACGCGTACGTTGAATATCAACGGAAAACTTAATCTTGAGAAACTCTACAATCTCATACCATTCCTTGATAAGACCAACAAACGTTTTGCACAAGCCATACGCCGTACAAACAATCGTACTAAATCGAGTAGATCACCGCAAGCATTGAAGAGTCAGACAACTACGAAGAAACCGGCTGTTTTTGCAAAAGAGATACATCTTACCGACAGTACCGTTGAGGTGAGTCACGGAAAGAATACAAAACGCATCATCGTTACCGCCAAAACAAAGAATGGCAACACGTACCCAATAAAGTATAAGGTACTCGATGAAAACAAGATACGTATTCTCAACCACGACTCCATAGACATCAAGGTCAGTGTAGCAGCAAAGGAACCTTTGGAAAACCAGACGTGGTACCGCGTCAGCCAGTCCGTAGCACGAGTGCTGATGATGGCACGCAATGCTAGCATATCATATCGTAACAACTATGCCATGGCATTACCGGGCTTCATGCCGAATGTAGGCAATTTCTTCGGACAGCGTAATGGCAATGTTCTTAGTCCTGGACTCGACTTTGCCTTCGGTTTTATTGATGACTCCTATATAGACAAAGCACGCGACAATGGATGGCTCCTCTGCACCGACAGCATAGCCACTCCATCTACCACTAGTAGCAGCGAAGACCTACAGGTACGTGTCACCCTTGAACCATTCCGTGACTTCAAGATAGACCTCAACGCAAGTCGTACTATGACACGCAACAAGAGCATACAGTACATGTACGAAGGTAATCCTACCACCCACAGTGGCATGTTCTCCATGACCACCATATCCATCGGCAGCGCATTTGAAGGTATGGGTAGTGCCAGCGATGGATATTATTCCAAGACTTTCGAAAAGTTCTGCCAGTCGCTTGACAGATACCAATCTCTTGTAGAACACCAGTATCTCAATGCTAAATATCCGAAGGGAACAATCCTCGAAGGCAAGACTTTCGACCCGAAGAACGGAACGATAAACAAATACAGTGCCGATGTCATGGTGCCAGCTTTCCTCTCCGCATACTGCGGTGGAGGTAGCGACCTCGACTTCTTCCCATCAATATGGCGTATGCTCCCGAACTGGACAATACGCTATTCGGGATTGCAGAAACTGAAATGGTTCAATGAACACTTCAAGAGTGTCAATGTAAATCACGCATATAAGAGCATATACTCTGTAGGCTCCTACAGCAGTTTCTCCTCATGGCTCGAATATATGGGCGACCTCGGATTTGTAAACAGTGCCAGCACATCCCTCCCAGTGCCGAGTTCAATGTATAATATCTCCACTGTCAGCATCAACGAAGCCTTCTCTCCACTAATAGGAATAGATGTCACGTTGCAAAACAATATGACCTTCAAGGCAGAGTATAAGACCACTCGTGTTCTCAATCTCTCAATGACATCTGTGCAGATAAACGAAGCAACATCCAAAGACTGGGTGTTCGGTATGGGCTATAAGATAAATGACATAGACCTTTTCGGTTATAAGAAGAGCGCACGCAAGATTGCTGCCAAGAACAAGAAAGGGAAAAATGCCAACAATGCTAATGGCGAATCTACACGCACCAGCACCAGTAATAAAGGTATGAATCACGATCTTAATCTGCGGTTCGACATTAGCCTGCGCAACCAGGCAACACTTGTGCGCGACATCGCCAACATGGAAAGCAACGCCAGCAGTGGTAATAAGGCAACAAAGATTACGTTCAGTGCGGACTATACACTATCCAAACTTCTCACCATGAGTGCATACTACGATATGCAACAGAATACACCATTGCTTTCATCCAGTAGTTATCCAACTACCACTCATGATTTTGGTATCAGTGTAAAGTTCTCTCTCACAAGATAATGGCATAAAAAAAAGGCTCTACAAAACCTATTGTTGAGTCTTCTCTGCGGAAGAAGGGGGATTATTTCATGATCCCTTTGCTTCCTTGGTCATTGTCCTTGAAGTAAACTTCAGTCCTTATGACTCTGCGGAAGAAGGGGGATTCGAACCCCCGATACGGGAACCGTATACCGGTTTTCGAGACCAGCGCAATCGACCACTCTGCCATCCTTCCTTAAAAGTAAATGCAAAGGTACAAATAAAAAATGTATTACTACTTTTTACAGCAAAAAATAGTAATTATATCAATATTCTGCCTTATCTTCTTTCTCATCCCATAGACGGAATACCTTCAGGGCTTCAGGGTGCAATATCTGTTCTGATGGTTTATGACGGTTGTCTATTGGACGTTCTATCTCTTCATAGATGAAAGCATCGTCAAAACCTATCTTTGCTGCATCTTCCTTGTCGTTGGCATAATAGATTTTGTCAATATGTGCCCAATATATTGCTCCGAAACACATAGGGCATGGTTCGCAACTGGTGTATATCTCACATCCTGAGAGATCGAAGGTTCCTAGCCTTTGTGCTGCCTTACGGATGGCTGACACCTCGGCATGTGCCGTTGGGTCGTTGTCGATGGTGACACAATTGCTCGCTTCTGCGATTATTTCATTGTTTTTTACGATGACTGCACCAAAAGGACCTCCTCCGTTGAGGACGCTATCCTTTGAGAGTGCAATTGCTCTGCGCATAAAATCTTCTTTGGTCATAGGTTATAAAGGTTTAAAAGTTTAAAGGTTTAAAGGTTTAAAGGTTTAATGGTTGTGAGCTATTAGACGAGTTTTGCTATCAGTTCTTCTCGGTTTCCTGGTAGCATATCTATGACAGGAATCTCTATCATGGTGTAGCATCCTGGCTGTTGATGCATTGTGGCACGTGCCATGTTGACGAGTATCTGTCCTGTAAGTGCAGGATTGTTGATACGCATATTGAACTCCATGAGTTGGTTCTGAGTCTGTCCGCTGACACCTTTGCGTACTAGGTTGACACCATGTCCCATATCCTTGATTTCATCGATGTTATCGACTTGCATCACGTATGTTTCATCATTGACGAAATATGGATCTTCTTTTATCAGTTTTGTTACGGTTTCCAGGTCTGCACCTTGTTCGAGTTCCACATATACCATACGGCGATGGACTCCTTCCCCCTTCGGTATTGTCATGGAGAGTGCATCTTTTACTCCCTCCTTACTTTTTACACATACAGAATGTCCCATACTCATGCCAGGTCCGAAGTTAGTGTAGGTCAGTCCTTTTGGTGCCAAGCCTTGCATGAGAGCTCTGACGATGGAGTCTGTGCCTGGGTCCCATCCTGCTGAGATGATGGAAACGGTACCTGTCTGGTGGTTTATCTTCATCAGTTCTTCGCGGTATTGGCATACGGATGTATGGATGTCGAAACTGTCAACGGTATTTATTCCCAATGGTAGTATCTGTTGTGCAAACTCCTTGCATTGGCGACTAGGTGTTGAGAGGATGGCGACATCGACATGTCCCAGTTCCTTGATATCTGTCACAATGGGATATATGCCATCAATCTCTTTCGGTTGGTGCCCACTGACGGTACGTCTTACCACGCCTGCCACTTCCATATCTTCTGCTGCTTCCAATGCCTGAAGGGCGTATTTCCCTATATTTCCAAAACCTACGATTGCAACTCTGAGTTTATCCATATCTACATTGTGTATTTGGTATATCTGTGCAAAATTAGGAAAAAAAATTATAAACAGCATATCTGTATTGATAAAAAAACTTTTGTATCTTTGTGGTCATGAAAAAGATTATTTTGCTTTTATGTTTTGTCTGTATATGTGTGATAGGCTCACAGGCACAGAGTGTGGCTGGTTTTTATCAAATCCCGAATAGTGGACGTGTTGTATATGATTTCAATCAGGGATGGCGTTTTCATCTAGGTGACGTCGTTGGTGCAGAAGCTATTGGTTTCAACGATGAAGAGTGGGATTTTGTCTGTGCTCCACATACTGCACGACTTGAGCCTTTGGAGGCGAGTGGTGGCAGAAACTATCAGGGTATCTGCTGGTACAGAAAGTCTTTCACCGTTCCAACTGACATGATGGGTAAGAATGTCACCATTCATTTTGAGGCTATCATGGGTAAGCAAAAGGTGTTTGTGAACGGTAACCTTGTATGCGAACATGAGGGTGGCTATCTGCCAATAGAGATAGACTTGACAAGTCAAGGGATAAAGGCTGGTGACAGATGTCTTGTTGCCGTGATGGCTGACAACAGGGATGACAAGTCTTATCCTCCTGGTAAGAAACAATCACAACTTGACTTCTGTTATCATCATGGCATGTACCGTGACGTGTGGCTGATAGGTAAGGATAGAAAGGCTATTGACGACGTGTTTGTACATTATGATGATATCTCTGATAAGAGTGCAACGATGGTCATTGACATCACCATGCCGTCAAAGATGAAAACTATGACCGTGATAAAAGATGCTGACGGCAAGCAGATAAAGAAGATTTCATCTTCTGATGGACGGTTGACAGCAGTGGTAAAGAATCCTCATCTGTGGAGTCCAGAAACACCATATCTATACACTATTGAGATAAGGGCTTATGATGGTAAGCGATGTGTTGATGGTGTGGCACTGCGGACAGGAATACGCAAGGCTGAATTTCGTGGGAAGGATGGCTTTTGGCTCAATGGCAGACCATATCATAAACTCATCGGTGGCAACCGTCATCAAGACTTTGCATATGTAGGAAATGCTGTACCGAATACACAGCAATGGCGTGATGCAAAACGTCTTAAGGATGCTGGCATGACAATTGTCCGTGCAGCACATTATCCACAAGACCCGGCATTCATGGATGCTTGCGATGAATTGGGACTTTTTGTCATTGTGCCTACTCCGGGATGGCAGTATTGGAATAAGGACCCTAAGTTTGCAGAAAAGGTACATAAAAACACCCGTGAGATAATAAGGCGTGACCGCAACCATACTTGCGTACTGATGTGGGAACCGATACTTAACGAAACACGCTATCCAAAGGATTTTGCCATAGAGGCACATAAGATTACCATTGATGAATATCCATTTTCTGGACGTCCTGTTGCTGCTGCCGACATGAATTCTGCTGGCGTAAAAGAGAATTACGAGGTACTTTATGGATGGCCTGAAGATATTGGAAAATCTACAACACCTTCAGACAAGTGTGTTTTTACACGCGAGTTTGGTGAGATGGTCGATGACTGGTATGCTCACAACTGCTTAAACCGTGCTTCACGTGGTTGGGGCGAAAAGGCTATGCTTGATGCTGCACTGAGTCTGGACAACACATACAAAGAGATGCTTACCGACAGCAGACAGTTCATAGGTGGTTGCCAATGGCATCCTTTCGACCATCAGAGAGGCTATCATCCTGACCCTTATTTCGGGGGAATATACGATGCTTTCCGTCAACCAAAATATGCCCTTGCCGCATTCAAGGCAAACAGTCTTATCAGTACGGAACCATATCTGTTCATTGCAAATGAGATGACACAATGTTCGGGAGAGGATGTTGTCATCTTCAACAACTGCGACTCTGTACGACTTACTGCTTTGGAAGGTGATATGGTACAGACATTATCGGGTAGTCCTGCAGTATTCAAAGGCTTTTGGGACTTCTGGAAGGCGAGAGAATACTCCTATAAGCAACGCAACTGGCAGAGGGTTTCCTTGCTGGCAGAGGGTTTCAAGGACGGTAAGATAGTATGTACCGAAAAGAAGATGCCGTCACGCCGTTCAACGAAGATACGTCTTCATGCTGACAAAAATGGGAAAGAACTTGTTGCCAATGGGTCTGACTTTATTGTCATTATTGCCGAAATCACCGATGATAATGGCAATGTAAGACGTTTGGCTAAAGAACAGGTATCGTTTACTGTCGTAGGTGAAGGACATATTATTGGAGATGCTTCCATCGGTGCCAATCCTCGCACTGTAGAATGGGGTAGCGCACCTATATTGATACAGGCGACGAATACTCCTGGAGATATCACCATCATAGCCCGTCCTACCTTTGAGGGCATACATGCACCATCTGCCGACACCATCACCATCCATAGTGTGCCAGCGGAATTGCCGACATGTTATGAAAAGACGACTACTATAAAATCATCTGAGGAGATGAAACCTAGTGGACAATCTGTTCCTACGATATCCGAATCAGAAAGACGCCGTCTTCTCGATGAGGTGGAGAAGCAGCAGCAAGACTTCGGCGTTACGAAATAAGAGTAATCAATTTATGCGTTTGATACGCAGTAGGAGATAGGGTTGTTCCGTGAGTGGTACTACCCTATTTTCTTTATCTGCCATACGATAATGTCCGCTTCGTGTAGTCTCAAAGATGATAGGACATTCAGTTATGGTCATATTCCATGTGTCTATTATTTCTACCTTGAACTGTTCTCCTCCTTTTAGACGTGGGAAAGATGAATTTTTGGCAGGTAGGTTGAACGCCCACTCTTTCACTTTCTGCTTGCCAAGATAAACCATATAACAGTTTGGTCCACAGGCAGAGGTGTAAGGGTCCCAACTGGAATCTGCCAGATACATAGGGTATTCCATGTCATCAAGTATGCTGCGCATGAATTTTATTCGTTTCCATGATTCTCCCATCCACTTGCCACCTACAGCAAGGAAGTCATGGCTGAAATCGTGTGGGTTGCCATACTGAAAACACTCTGCATGTGTAGCATAAGTTCCGCACACATACGCCTGCCACATACGATAGAGTTCTTCCTCACCTGTCAGACACCCCCAACGAGAAGTCATGTCCCCCTCATAGCATATCTCGTCAAAGATGACAGGTTTCTTATAGATGTTACGCACGATAGCAGCACCCCCTTGTACCTCTACTGGAGCCTGGTCTTGAATGGAGCAGTGTGTATATCTGCTATCCCAGTATTTGTAATACTGTGCAGTAAAGGAGTGTATTGATATAAGATGATGATAAGGATCATTGTCTATTACAGCATATGTCCATACGTCCCATACATCTTTCGGTTGTTTTTTCAGTCCATCATATTCATTTGCCATACTCCACCATATATTGCGTATCGCACCGAAACGTGCTGTGACATATTTACACAACAACACTCCTGCCTCGCGTGGCATGGCATCAAAGCCCCAGCGTCCTTCATCATAAGGATGAAATAGTATGAGGTCCTGTTCAATGCCGAGTTGCATCAGTTGTAGTGTGTATTTTTCCACATGGTCGAAGTAGCGAGGATTGAGGCGAGTCCAATCCCAACCATCTCCCTTACGCTCAAACGGAAAGATGTCAGGTTCTGGGTATGATTTATCAAAATTATGTACAAGTAGCAAAGAACGAATTTTGTTGAAACCTGACATTTCTAGCGATTTCAACGTTTGTTCCTGTATGGTGAGACCTTTGTCAAAATTGCCAAAACGGTGGTCATTGGTGGCATGCATCCAATCGTAACTGGTAGTGCCTACTGGCATGAAACGTTTTCCATCAGCATATCTGAAATGCAGTCCTGTCTCATCCACCATCACCGGTCCATGATTATTTGCAGATGGTGCAATACATGAAAAATGCCCGTTTTTTCCGTTCAGACCATGAGTGTCAGATATTGTCACAAAGTGCCATTCGCCCTCCCTCATCGGCATGAAGCGTATGCGCCAAATGCCTTGTCTTGTCTTTTTGTCAATACCGTCATAATAGCCATTGACGATGATAGCAGTATCAGCATTTTCAAATATTGCTTTCAGTTCTACATTGAAAGGATTTTCTTCCGTCAATGGTGCTGTCAACGAGGTTTCAAACATTCCCCAACGCTCAACTTGTGCAGATGCAATCGTTGATGACAGACACATTAAAATACTAATTACAACGGTTTTCATATAGTCTTATAAGTTTTAATCCTGTGGAAAGTTATGGCAGATGATTAATCATCAATTACCGAAAGTATATCTCCCATGCTGAATCCGCGTTGTAGTGCAAAGCGAATCAGTTTGTTTCGCATGTCATAGTCATCTTTTGCCTTTATCGTTCTACCACGAGCAACGAGCAAGTCGCGAAGGGTGTTCAGATAATTTTCTTCATCGAATTCTTCGAATATCGGTGTAGAGATGTCTTTTGGTATATGTTTGGCATACAATGCCTCTTCTATCTTTCTGCGTCCCCATCGGTTGAACATGATCTTATCTTTTATAAATGCACGGCAGTAGCGTGTATTGTCTATGAAATGTTCATCCAAGAGACGTTGTATTATCTTTTTGCTGCTTGCCTCATCCATTTCCCAACGCCTCATCTTGTTCTCAATGTCGTTGGTACAGCACTCTGCAGCAGAGCATTGTGCTGCAAGTTTTGCGAATGCCGCCTCTTCAGAGTATTTCATTTTTCAGCTGACGCATCCCTTCTGATGCCCCTTTCTGTATATGTGTCACATTAAGGTATGAAACTGTCGTGACAGGATGAGGGTCTATGATGTAGATTGGTGTCCCCTGTTGCACATATTGTACAAGTCCTGCCGCAGGATAGACATTGAGACTGGTACCTATGATGATGAAGATATCGGCTTTCATAGCCTCAGATGCTGCTTGTTCCATGTTAGGTACTGCCTCACCGAAAAATACGATGAAAGGGCGCAAAAGACTACCATCTCCTGCTTTTGTCCCTGGTTGTACTTCGAGATTGTCCGGTGTGAGAGTCTGTTGATACCGCGTATCATCAGGATTATACGAAGAGCATACTTTCATGAGTTCTCCGTGGAGGTGTATCACATTTGTGCTTCCAGCCTGCTCATGCAGATTGTCCACATTCTGGGTGACAACAGTTATATCATACTCTTTTTCCAGTTCTGCAAGCAGTCGGTGTCCTTCATTTGGTAATGCCTGTACAAGTTTTTTGCGCAACATATTATAAAAATTAGTCACGAGAGTTGGATTTTCTTCCCACCCCTCATGTGTTGCGACCTGTTGCACAGGGTAGTTTTCCCAAAGACCTCCTGCATCGCGGAATGTACTTAGTCCGCTTTCTACGGACATGCCGGCTCCTGTAAGTACAACAATCTTTTTCATCAGGCTTCTTTTTGTTTTACTCCCATGTGGGCTTCTACCACGTTAACAACATAATCCCCCAGTTTTTCACACTCTGCGATGATGTCCATATACATGGTACCGAGAGAATATGAATAGACTTGATTTTCAATGTCGTTGATATTCTGTGTACGCAACTGATTGCGGAAATTGTTGATTTCGTTTTCAATGTTGAATGAACGGTTCACATCCACATCACCCTTTCTTCCTTCCATCAGTTGATTCATCTCCAGAAGAGCATTGTCCGTGAGCGACATCATCTGTGAGATGTGGGTATATTGTTGCTTTGTAAAATCTTCTTTTCCGTTCATCTTGCGATTGAGAGAGCGTGCCATATTATAACAACTGTCTCCTATACTTTCTATCTCACTTATCTCACGCAACATTGCACGTATCTTTGCTTTTGTCTCATCGCTAAGATGGTTATTGCTGACATGGTCAAGATATTTTGCAATCTCCACCTCCATATTATCCGAGATGCCCTCATATTTTTCTATGCGTGCAAAACGTTTTGCAAAGTCACTTGCATCTTTTATAGGTATGAGCTCACGTACCATTCCAAACATACGCTGAATGCGTTGTGCAAATAATGTGATTTCTTTCTGAGCCTCCAGCACAGCAAGTTCTGGTGTCTGCATGATACCGCCAGTGATGAAGTGTAGGCGAAATTCTTCCTCTTCATCATTTTTACGAGACTTGATGATGTGGCAGACTATCTTTTCAAACTGTGGTATAAACCATATAAGGATAGTGGTGTTGATAAGGTTGAAACAGGTATGGAATGCTGCCAGCACAAAAGACAGTTTGGCTACATTAGCCATAAATTCCGTACCGCTAACAGTATCTTTTGTCATCGTCACATCGTAGCCCACTAATCCGCAAACCATGTTGACAAAAGGACGGAAGACGATGAGAACCCATATCACTCCGAATATGTTAAAGAGCATGTGGGCAAGTGCTGCACGTCTTGCCTGTGCGTTTGCTGTCAAGGCTGCAACATTAGAGGTAACAGTGGTTCCGATATTCTCTCCCATCACAAGTGCTATACCTTGATAGATAGGAAGGACACCTGTAGAACACAGAATCATTGTTATTGCCATTACTGCCGCAGAACTTTGTACAGACATGGTGAGAACCCCACCGAGGATGAGGAACAACAATGTGGTAGTGAAACTATTCGGGTCGAAAGATGAGAAGAAATTCAATACGGCTTCATTGTTTCCAAGATCCATGTCTATTCCTGTCTGGCGTAATGTGCCGAGACCAAGAAACATAAATGCTATACCAAACAGAAAATCACCGCCAACCTTACGTTTTTTCGTATATATGAGTAAGAGTGCGACAACAAATGCGGGATAAACAAAATCTGTGATGTTGAATGAAAATCCTGCACTCATTATCCATGCAGTGAGTGTTGTTCCGATGTTAGCACCCATGATTATGGATATTGCCTGTGCAAGAGTGAGAAGACCAGCATTGACAAAGGAAACCGTCATGACTGTCGTTGCTGTTGACGACTGAACAGATGCTGTTACGAACATACCGGTAAGCATCCCTGTAAAACGGTTTGTAGTCATGGCTCCCAAGACATGGCGAAGCTGGCTACCAGCCATCTTCTGCAGACTTTCACTCATCGACTTCATTCCGTACATGAGCAAGGCCAAGGAGCCGATAAGCTTAAAAAAAATCCAGATTGTCATAAAAAGTTAGATTATATTATTTTTCTTTCTATCATTACCTTTATTTTCCGAACTCCAAATCCAAGTCTGAAGCCTTTCCCTTATATTCCGGTGCACGTTTTTCAAGGAAACTGTTTATGCCTTCCTTGTAATCCTCTCCACGATAGACACGTGCGCGATAAGCATTTATCTTTTCAAAGTCTTCCGATGCGATAACGTTTGCTGCACGACTGAGGATGCGGAATTGGCGTTTTATAGCACTTACAGACAACACCGAATTGCGTCTCAGCGGTATCAGGAAACGTTCTTCCAGCATGGCATTCAGATTCTCTGATGAGGCAATCTGGTTGACGAAACCCACGTTAAGTGCATCCTGTGCTGTTATAGGAGCAGCGGTGAAGAACATTTCGCGTGCCTTGTTGATACCTAATTGATTGATGAAGTGCATGATTCCCGATGCATTGTATGGAATACCAATCTTTGCAGGTGTGATGGCAAAGGTAGAAGTCTCTGATGCCACTATCATGTCGCAACTTATGCAGAGGTCGCAGGCTCCACCCCATACCGTTCCGTCAACACAGGCGATGACAGGGATAGGCACGTCCTGCACATTACGCAGAAGTTGTTCCATCGGAATGTCATACCCCAATGGGTCGTTACCATCCTGTGGCAACTCATGTATGTCATGTCCAGCACTCCATACGTTACGGCGTGTTTCTGCTTTGATGACAATACACACACATTCTTTTTTATATGCTTCCAATATGGCATCCGATATGCTATGGCACATTTCTTCGCTGAGACAATTGAAATGTTCCGCATTCTGCATGCATATAAAACAGACGCGGTCTGTAATTTTTACGTCAATCATAGTTGTATCTTTTATTATAATTTTTCTCTATAACGGTTCTCGTCCTTGTCGCCAAGCATGCTGAGGTAGGAGTTATAACGTGTCTGTGCTATATGCCCATCTTCTATTGCTTGCAACACCGCACATCCCGGTTCGTGTGTGTGCGTACAGTTGCTGAAGCGACATTGTTTGGAGTATTGAAATATGTCAATAAAATAATGGCCTATCTCTTCCCTCTCAAAATCAAACGTTCCAAATCCTCTTATCCCCGGCGTGTCTATTAGGTATCCCCCTCGTGCTTCAAACATCTCGGCAAAGGTGGTGGTATGTACACCTTGGTCGTGGGCATCCGATATCTCGGCAGTTTTCTGCTGATAACCAGTGATGAAATGGTTCAAAATCGTTGATTTCCCCACACCGCTATGTCCGGACAATACAGACATCTTGTCTTTGAATCTGCTTCCGAGCACTTCTACAGAGTCAGGATTTGTTGCCGAGATTTCAATACATTCATAACCTATCTTGCCATACACACTGATAAGCGAGTCTTGGTATTCCTTCTGTTCTGCATTCAATAAATCTATTTTGTTGAAAAGCAGTATGACAGGGATGCGGTATGCCTGTGCTGATGCAAGAAAGCGGTCTATAAACGTCGTTGATGTCTGTGGGTGGGCAACGGTGATGACAAGGAATGCCTGATCCACATTTGCAGCTATTATCTGACTTTGTTTGCTGAGATTTATAGACTTACGGATAATGTAGTTTTTCCTGTCGTATATATTATATATGAAAGGAGTCTGCTCTTGTGTCGTAGCAGATGTCGGCACATCAACGTCAACCCAGTCGCCGATGGCAACAGGGTTTGTTGAGCGAATGCCTTTTAGTCGGAAGGTTCCTTTTATCTTGCAGTCGATATACTTCCCATCCTCAGAACGGACGGTGTACCAACTGCCTGTATTCCTTGTCACTAATGCCTTCATAGAATACTTTGACCACCTCCGTCTTTATACGGTCATGATTTCTTTATTCTTTTCAGCAATAAGTTCATCTACCTTCTTTATGAATTTATCGTGGATTTTCTGCAGATCGTTTTCAGCATCTTTCTCGAGGTCTTCAGACAATCCCTCTTTAATCATCTTTTTCAGTTTATCAATGCCGTCACGTCTGATGTTGCGCACCTGAACTTTTGTCTTTTCACCTTCAGCATTACACTGCTTTGTGAGTTCACGACGTCTTTCCTCTGTTGGCTGTGGTATGTTAAGACGTATGATTTCGCCATTGTTCTCAGGTGTTATCCCTACGTTGGCAGCCATCATTGCCTTCTCGATGTCGTGTATCGCATTCTTGTCATAAGGTCGGATGGTGATGGTACGAGCATCTTGAATCTGTACGTTTGACACCTGGTTGAGAGGTACCACCGTACCGTACGATTCCACCTTTACTGCGTCAAGGATGTGAATGTTTGCTCTACCTGCACGGATACGTCCCAATGCTTCTTCAAGGTACATTGCGCCCATTTCCATTTTCTCTTGACATGCGTCCAATAGTTGTTTAGTATCAGCCATAATTGTATTTTTTAAGATTAGTTTATTCTATTGTACGGAATTTATATCCTTCTCTTATCAGCCATTCAATGCTTTCAGGCAATGCGGTATGAAGGTTTTGGATACTGCGTTTTGAATCGTGGAACGTGATGATACTCCCATTACGGGTATAACGCTTTACGTTGTTTACCACATCATCAGGTCGCATCCGCTTGCTGTAGTCACGCGTGATGACATCCCACATTATAATCTTATAGTGTTGTGTTATCCAGATGCGCTGTTCGGGTTTCATCCATCCGTAAGGAGGTCTGAACAGGTGAGAATGTACATATTCATCAGCCTTTTTGACATCGTTGAGGTACGTGTTTATGCTGTGCTTATACCCACTGATATGATGATATGTATGATTCCCCACCTTATGCCCCTCAGATATTATCCGCTCAAAGAGGTCTGGGAATTTCCTTACATTATCTCCTACAACAAAGAAAGTAGCCTTGACACCATACTTTGCCAGTGTGTCTAGGATGAATGGCGTTGCTTGAGGAATCGGACCATCATCAAAAGTCAGGTATATTGATTTCTCATTATGGTCGCCTCGCCACATCGCAGTTGGCGACAACCACCGAAGCCATCGAACAGGTCTCTCTAAGAACATCAGTCAGAAAAAGGGAAAGTTCCTCCCAAACGATTGTATTCGGAAGAATAGTTACTTAAGATGTTATATATCTTTTCAGTAAGTGGTTTACTGAATGATTTTGCTGTCTCGACACATTGCTGCAAGATGTAGAAGTGTACGTTACATTCACGCTGATTGTCAAGTATCCGACTCTGACCTAATGAGATGTACCACCGCAGATATTGCCCTGAGTTTTCCGCCATGCACTCTATGATGTCTCTCGCCTGTTTCTTCATGCCCAGAGCCAGATATATCCTTGCCTCGTCAAGCGAACCACTGTGATAACTTATTGGCACCAGTGATGCAGGTATGTGTTTGTCAGCATAGAGCAGCACTTCCTTTGCCTTCTCGTTTTCGCCATCGAAATACAACTGTTGAGCCAACAGGGCATACAGACGGCGGTGAGTCCAGCACATTCGCATGATAGTCTCATCAAGATACAAATCCTTTCCAGAGTCGAGACCACCAAATTTATACTTATGCATGAGGTTGTCATACATGCGTTTCGTATCTACCATCTTGACACCCGGAACAGGCTCACCATTTATGTTGGTAGTGAAAGGAGTGATACGTGATGCCAGACCTTCCTTTATTGTGTTGTCTCCAAGGTTGAGATAGTTCTCACTGCCTACGGTCACAGCAACATAGATAGGACGTGTCCAGTTGCAGTTTGCCAACATCTCCAGTACCATCATGTCGCCCTTATACAGGATGCTCTTTCCGTGGAGTGATATTACCATCTTGTCAGGAATCTCCTCCGTTGCCAGCATCATGCCACTCTTGCGGACAGCCTCCTTGTCAACAGTCATAAATATGGTGTCCGTAGGGATGTAATGGTAGTTGTCGTCTTTATTTCTTATCCAGTATTTCAGTATGTTCTTCAACTCGAAAGGCTCATCGCCAAACAGTTTCTTTGCTTCTTCAGGACTCTGTCTGTACAGGTCTATGAGCGACTGCTTAGCCTCTGGACGCACCTCGACATAGTCGTTTGTGCCTGCACAGTATTCCAGTCTGTTCCATGTGATAGGCAATGACGGAGAGTCGTATGCAGGACGGCGCATCTGGTCAATGTACCAGTCTGTCTGAATGTACGACAGGTTGCAGACGCGTGCATCAGTACGGAATTCTTCTGTGTCCTGATTATACCATAGAGGGAAGGTATCGTTATCCCCATTGGTATATATTATTGGATACTGATTTTCAGGTAATGTGGAAAGGTAGTTCTGTCCAAAATCACGACACATATAACGTCCTGAGCGGTCATGGTCGTCCCATGTCTGTGAAGCCATCTGTATCGGCACGAGCAAGCAGACAACAGAGACCACCGTTGCCACCGTCGTAAGAGTACGGCAGTTGAGCATTGATGGTTTCAGATGGCGTTTTATCCAACTTATTATCGCTGCAACACCCATGCCGCACCATATAGCAAAAGCATAGAAAGAACCAGCGTATGCATAGTCACGTTCACGAGGTTGCTGTGGTGTCTGGTTAAGATATATCACGATGGCAAGACCAGTCATGAAGAACAGGAAGCATACCACCCAGAACTGACGGATGCCACGTCTTCCGCGGTAAGCCTGCCAGAAAAGTCCTAGCAATCCCAACAGCAGAGGCAGACAATAGAACACGTTATGTCCCTTGTTTTCTTTCAGTTCGTCAGGTAGCATATCCTGATTGCCGAGTCTTAAGTTGTCGATGAAAGGAATACCCGACAGCCAGTTGCCGTGTTCCAGTTCACCGTTGCCCTGTATGTCGTTCTGACGTCCTGCAAAGTTCCACATGAAGTAACGCCAGTACATGAAATTACATTGATAAGACAGGAAGAAACGGATGTTTTCTATCTGTGTAGGCACCTTTACCATGACAGTCTCTCCACAACGGTCGTAAGGAGTCTCGTAGCCATCTACGCCACCCATCCAACTCTCGTAAGCATCACGGTGTGCAGCATCGTGCATACGTGGGAAAAGCATATTCTGAGCATACACATACTTGTCCTTTGTGCGTACAACGAAGTAAGAATCCTTCTCATCTGGAGAAGCCTTGTCCTTACGCTGATATACCGGTGCACCTTTTGACTGAACAGGTACGCACAAGTTTCCATGCTGTTCCAGTTTCACCTGTGAGGTATAAGCCTGCCCATAGAACAGAGGGCGGTCGCCATATTGCTCACGACCGAGATATTCACCGAGTGTAAAGATGTCCTCTGGTGAGTTCTGGTCCATAGGAGGGTTTGCAGAAGAACGTATCACTATGACAGCATAAGTGGAATAGCCAATCATTATCATCAACATGGCAAGCAATGCTGTGTTCTTGACACGTGAGGTGAACACTTGTATGCCACCGAACTTCTTTGCCACGAGCAACCACAACAAGGCAATCACTATGATGCCGATGACCACAGCCCATGCACCATGTCCATAGAAAGGAATACCCAACATGGCAATAGAAGCGATGAAACTGATGTTTTCACGCTTTTGATTCTTCTGAACGTAAGTCTCATATACTGCCCATATCACACATACAGTGACACAGATGATATAGATGATAAGTCCAGTGTTGAAAGGCATGTGCAGCACGTTGACAAACAGCAACTCAAACCATCCTCCCACCTTTACAATACCCGGCACGATACCGTACAATACGGCAGCGATGAGGACAACAGATACAGCGAGAGCACAGAGACTACCCTTCACGTTTGCCTCTGGATATTTCTTGTAAAACCATACCAAAACGATGGCAGGGATGCACAGCAAGTTAAGCAGGTGGACACCGATAGAAAGACCTGTCAGGTAAGCGATGAGGATAAGATACCTGTCGCTATGAGGTTGGTCGGCACGGTTTTCCCATTTCAGTATCAGCCAGAACACCACAGCAGTAAATGCAGACGAGTAAGCATAAACCTCACCCTCCACAGCACTGAACCAGAAGGTATCGCTGAAGGTGTATATCAGAGCACCTACCATACCGCTACCCATGATGGCGATAGTCTTTGACAGAGTCAAACCATCTTCGGTGTTATCCTCGTTTACCAACAGTTTCTTTACCAGATGCGTTATTGTCCAGAAAAGGAACAAGATACACGCAGCACTCAGCAGAGCACTCATCGTGTTCACCATGCGTGCCACCTGTGTAGGGTCGCTAACAAACTGGCTGAACAGGTTTGCTGTCAGCATGAAGAACGGTGCCCCAGGAGGATGTCCCACCTCCAGTTTGTACCCTGTTGAAATAAACTCAGGACAGTCCCAGAAGCTGGCTGTCGGCTCAATGGTAGAACAATATACTATAGCAGCAACAATAAATGCCACCCATCCAAAGACATTGTTCACCAGTCTGTATGTATTCTCATTCATATTTTATATAAAACTTTTTTTTGTCAGTTCCTTTGGTTAATTCGCTTGCAAAGATAATAATTATATTATTAAAACAAAAAAACCTTGTGAAGATGTTCTGAGTCTTAGAGGTGAGAGAAGGCTTCGCCTAAACGACTAATTCATCTTCTTCATCGCCAATTTCTATTTTCAAATCGCCTTTTTCAAATCTTGCTATTCTGCCCTCTTTGATAGCCTTTGCCACCACTGCGAGTGTGGCATAGGCAA
>JAGHTI010000058.1 GCA_018065415.1 Candidatus Equicola stercoris | reverse complement strand
ATGTTCAACCATCCTCCGTGTCATAGAACGTAAGAGCAAAAATGATGCCATTATTTCCGAAAAGAGCGGAACATCCTGAAATCCTGTCACATCCACTATCAGCAGATACACGAACAGTAGCTCATACCACAGCCACCAACGCGTATGACGGTGATGCAGGCATGCACTTATATCGAAGAACAGTATCACGAAAGCTATCGGACTGAACAAATACCAGTTAGCATTGAGACTGACGCACGGATGTTCACTGAAACGCACCACTGTCAGCACCACACCACTAAGCCCTATGAGTGTGAGCAACACCACATCCAGTCCCCAGTATATCTTTTTTCGTCTTATCTCTACAAAGAAGAAACATATCAACACCACAGCCAAGACAGCCATGCAACGCAGAGGAGTCATCACATCCCACACATCAGTATCACAGACTATCGGTGCAGCCTTGTACGTCTGCTGTTCTCCAACGAGAGGCATCTCTCCTCTGTCGTCACCCATACGGACACAGCGTATTGCGTTGCAGTCGGACATCAAGTTCTCCGGCAGGAATTCCAGTTCCTCGGTAGTCCTCTGCACGTCTGCACCATGTCCCAGACACAAAGTCATCGCCAGTTCACTCCACGGATGTCCTGCCACACATTTGTGAATCACATCACGGTATGACATCGGCTCATGTCTTGCCGCCATCTCCATCTGCACCGAGTTCTGTGTCAGTGCATTGTATAAGATTACATCCCTTGCCTCCGTAGTGCAGTTACGATAGAAATAGTTATAACGATACACCCTGTTTTCCGGCATTGCATTAAGATACAGAGCCTCTTCCAGACGCACCTTTTCCTGTGGAGTCAGCAGGAGCATCTGCTCCGTCACGTCACGTCCGCGTTTCAGATACTCACACATAAAAGCATCATGCTTTTCAACCCCCAGTTCATAGTCCGTCTGTCCCGTAGCGAACAACCACAGAAAACCCTTCTGGCGGAAAGAGAACAGACCGTAATTGAATACATAGTCACGTTTTTTGGTAATGTTATGGCACCGTATGGCGGTATGCCCGAAAAGATTGTAAATCCTCGTCCCCGGCGCACACGTCAGCAGACTCACCTCAATACTGTCAAGAGCCCGTCCGTCTTCGCGCACACTATCACGCATGCCACCGCGCACAGCACCTTCAGAACTTTGTTCCCCGAAAGCAGTCGTTGTAATCAACGACATCGCCAGTACCAACAGACAAAAAACGTACTTTTTCATAATACCTTGCAAAGGTAGTGCAAATCGAAAGTACTACCAAAATAAATTGCATTTATTTTCTTTTACTTCAATAACATGGGACAAATTTATTTTAGTGAGTTGTTGTGAAAATAAAAGAAAAAACTAAAATAAAATATGCTTTTCTATCCAGTAAAATTGTTGACCGTTTTTTTGTTTTCAGATTTTTTTTGTAATTTTACACCCAAAGAACAAACGAGTAATCAACTAAACAATTAAAAATATGGACACAGAATTATTGAAGCAATGTATGGAAGTAGCTCAGACATGGGCTACAAACCCTGTTTTTGATGCAGACACAAGGGCTGCTGTCAAAAAGATGATGGAGTGTGAAGACAAAAGTGAGCTTATTGACTGTTTCTACCAGACACTGGAGTTCGGTACTGGCGGTTTGCGCGGTATCATGGGTGCGGGCACGAACAGAATGAATATATACACTGTGGGCACTGCCACGCAGGGGTTGGCAAACTATCTAAAGAAGAATTTCAAAGACAGAGAGAAAATCAGCATCGTTGTGGGTGTTGACTGTCGCAACAACTCTGACGTATTTGCTCAGCGTGTTGCTGACATCATGGCTGCCAACGGCATTTATGTGTATCTCTTTGAAGACATGCGTCCTACTCCTGAAGTATCGTTTGCCATACGTCATCTAAAATGTCAGAGCGGTGTAAACATCACAGCTTCTCACAACCCTCGCGAATATAACGGCTATAAGGCTTATTGGGAAGATGGTGCACAGGTGCTGACCCCTCACGACAAGGGCATCATCGCTGAGGTGGAGAAATGCAAGTATGAAGACGTAAAGACTGGCGGTGACAAGAAATACATCACCATCATTGGCAAGGATGTAGATATGGCTTATATGGAGGCTGTACATACTCTAAGCATCGACCCAGAAGCTATAAAGAGACAGAAGGACATGGGTATAGTATATACCCCTCTGCACGGTGCAGGAATGATGATAGTACCACAGGCTTTAAAGATGTGGGGCTTTGAAAACGTAAACTGCGTTCCTGAGCAGATGGTAAAAGATGGAAACTTCCCTACAGTGGTAAGTCCTAACCCTGAGAATGCAGAAGCCCTTACATTGGCTATAAAACTGGCAAAGGAGATAAACGCTGACATCGTGATGGCTTCCGACCCAGATGCCGACCGTATCGCCATGGCTTGCAAGAACAACAAGGGAGAATGGCAGATAGTAAACGGAAACCAGACAATGCTCATATTCTTATATTACATCATCAAAAACCGTGTTGACAAAGGGTTGATGAAAGGAGACGAATTCATTGTGAAAACCATCGTCACCACAGAGATGGTAAAGAAGGTAGCTGACAAATACGGCATTGAGATGCGTGACTGCTACACTGGTTTCAAATGGATTGCCAACGAAATCCGTATCAGTGAGGGCAAGAAAAAATATATCGGCGGTGGCGAAGAGAGTTTCGGTTTTCTGGCAGAAGACTTCTGTCGAGACAAAGACTCTCCATCAGCATGTTGCCTACTGGCAGAGATTTGTGCATGGGCAAAAGACCAAGGCAAAGGACTTTGGGACATCCTCATGGATATATATAAGGAGTATGGTTTCTCCTACAACAAGGCTGTGAACGTGGTACGCCCGGGCAAGAGCGGTGCTGACGAGATAAAGGCGATGATGGAAAACTATCGCAACAACCCTCCAAAGGATATTGCCGGCAGCGAGGTTGTCACATACAAGGATTTCAAGACTCTCGAGATGGTGGAAAATAGTAAAAAGTCGAAGATTGTGATGCCAGACACAAGCAACGTATTGCAATACTTCTGTGCTGACGGCACGAAAGTAAGTGTGCGTCCATCAGGAACAGAGCCAAAGATAAAATTCTACATCGAAGTAAATGGTGTCATGAACTCTGCTGACGAATATGACAAAGCATGCAATGAGGCAGAGAAAAAATCAGTTAAAATCCTTGCAGCACTGGGAATAAAGGAGTAGATGAATGGATGAAAAGAAATATCTTAGTCGATAAGTATTTCTGCCTTACAGACAGACAGAAGGAGCAGTTTGATGCAGTTTTCGACCTATACCACGAATGGAATAGGAAGATAAACGTAATTTCACGTAGAGACATTGAGCATTTATATCTGCATCATATACTCCACTCTGTCTCTGTAGCAAAAAGTCTTTTCCACAGATACAACACCGAAGACCTTTCGGGCTTGCACTTTCTCGACTTGGGAACAGGAGGAGGTTTTCCGGGCATTCCGCTCGCCATACTGTTGCCACAATGTTCTTTCAAACTCATTGACAGTATTGGGAAAAAGATAAGGGTGGCAAAGGAAATAGGTGACACCATTGGTCTCACCAACTGCGAATACGCTCATTTGCGCGGTCAAGAGGAAAAGGGACAATACGACTATGTGGTCTCAAGGGCTGTGATGCCACTCAAAGGATTGTGGGAGATAACGACAAGATATGGCATCCGCTGCAAAAAAGGACTTATATGTCTCAAAGGTGGAGACCTAGAGGAAGAATTGGAAGAATGTACAAAGATTGGCATCAAATGTTCTGTTTCGCCTATCTCCGACTATTTTTCTGAAGAATGGTTTGAAAACAAATACATCATCTATGCTAAACATTAAAAGATTTATCTGCAATCCCATACAGGAGAACACCTACATAATCTATGACGAGAGCAAGGAAGCTGTCATCGTTGACTGCGGTGCATTCTATCCCGAAGAGAAACAAGCCATAAAAGAATATATTGATCAAGAAGGTCTGACTGTCAGACACCTACTGCTCACCCACGACCATTTCGACCATACCTTCGGCAATGTTTTCATACAGGAGAACTATGGTCTTGAGCCTGAAGGGTATGGAAAGAAAGAGATTTCCTTCGGCACTCATCGGTTTGAGGTCATTCCCACTCCAGGACATAATCCGGATGCAGTAGTCTTCTATTGCAAGGAAGAAAAACTAGCCCTCACCGGCGACACACTTTTCAAGGGTAGCATAGGACGTACCGACATGGAAGGTGGCAGTTATGACGACATCTTGAAATCATTACAGTATCTTAAAGAAATACTTCCTGACGATACACAACTGCTTCCCGGACATGGTGACCATACTTTCATGGACGACGAAAAACGCACCAACCCATACCTATGACGATAGAAACGGAAAAAATCATAATGGGTATTGACCCCGGCACCAACGTCATGGGGTATGGCATCATCAAAGTGCTCGGCAAAAAAGCCGAGATGGTGACGATGGGAGTAATTGACATGAGAAAAGTCAGCGATACATACCTCAAACTCGGCAGAATATTTGAACGGGTGACAGGTATCATCGACTCTTTTCATCCTGACGAGGTAGCGATAGAAGCACCGTTCTTCGGGAAGAACGTACAGAGTATGCTCAAATTGGGACGCGCACAAGGGGTTGCCATCGCAGCCGTCATACATCGTGACATTCCAATACACGAATACGCACCTACAAAGATAAAACTAGCAATAACAGGTTCTGGTAGCGGTTCAAAGGAGCAGGTGGCAGGCATGCTGCAACGTATGCTCAACATAAAGGATGAGGAGATGAGCAAGTTCTTTGATGCGACAGATGCACTCGGTGCCGCCTATTGTCATTTCATTCAACAGGGACGCCCTGCCTCACAGTCATCGGTAAAGAGTTGGAAAGAGTTCATCAACAAAAACAAGGAGAGAGTAAAATGAAATGGTTTCTTTTCTCCGGAGGACGACTGTTGCTGGAAAAACATGCTGACGGCACATATTCGGTGCCTGAATCGCCAGAATGGTGCGAAGGATGGCACAAAATCAGTGACATACACCACTTTGATGGTTTTGCCACAGCCGAGATAACGACCGACGACGACACCACACTATTCCCACTGCGCAAGACATATTTCCTTCTTGACAGCCAGACATATAACCAAGCGGCAAAGTGTGAAGAAATTGTCTATTGGGACAGGAACACACAGTATTGTAGTGTATGCGGTGGTAAGATGCATCAACACACTGCCATATCCAAATGTTGTAACAGTTGTGGCAGAGAGGTTTGGCCACTATTGTCAACAGCTATCATAGTGAGAATAACAAGAGGGGACGAAATTCTTCTTGTGCACGCAAAGACATTCAGACATGACTTCTATGGTCTTGTGGCTGGTTTTGTAGAGACCGGAGAGACACTGGAAGAAGCCGTAGAGCGTGAGGTAATGGAAGAAACAGGACTTACCATAAAAAACATACAGTATTTTGCATCGCAGTCATGGCCATACCCTTGCGGTCTGATGATAGGATTCACAGCAGAGTATGATAGTGGTGTAATACGTTTACAAGAAGATGAGTTGGAAAAAGGTGGATGGTTCACGAAAGACAATCTGCCGAACATACCCGACAAGGCATCCATAGCCAGACGTCTCATTGATGACTGGCTGGACTCCTCACCTATTTTATCGTAAGTTTTTTCAGGTCGTAATAACTGCCATTGTAAGTATCTAAATCCACGAAACCATCAATACCCGGCAGACGTCCCACATCAGTATATTGCCAGAACTTCCAATCTCCAGTATATCTCAGTTCTTCCACATAATAGTGGGCTATCCAATATGGATAATTGTTGAATGCCTCTCCACTGAGATATTTCTCTTTAAAATTCACGCCTGTATATATTATTGGAGGGACACCATAGTGTTTTTCTATTATATCTAGCCACGTTAAAACATTGTTGCGAAACGTCTCTAATGACTGCGACTTGCTCTTCGTTTCCACATCCAATACAGGAGGCAGGTCACCCTGTTGCAACTGCACATTATCAATATAGAACTGAGCTTGTTTTTCTGGAGCAGTACTGTTACTCCAAAAATGATATACCCCACAGATGAAGGCATGTTCCTTTGCTTGATAGAAATTTGTTTCAAACTTATCGTCTATACGGTCAGAGCCTTCTGTTGCCTTAATCATTACAAAACACACTGGAGAACCATTTATATCCCCTTGCGCACGCAATAAATCCCAGTCTATATCGCCCTGATGATGACTGATATCTATTCCATGTAAGTCATAGTCTTTAGGATATATTATCTCACCGAAAAGAGCCTTCCAACGGAAACTGAAAGGACTCACAAAAAACACATACAGTAACACGACGTATGCTACGATGATCAGCAACGCCACAAGAAGAAACTTCCTCGAATGTTTCTTCATCGGCTTACGCTGTCCGTACGTATGCGATATGTGATGGTTTACCATTCAATGGCTTTAGTTCAAAGAATTTATCTGGTCAAGTATCTCTCCTACTTGCTGATTAAAACTCTGTATTAGATTATCAAAATATTCCTTTGCCGTCTTGCCAGGTTCTAAATGCGAGATGCGGCTTACACAGTCATCTCTCATACAGATAATTGAATTCAACAGAGCATCAACGTTTTCCTGTGCTGGCTTAGTGCTGTACAGAGACACTGCAATACACTCTGCCAACAGTTCTGACGTAGAATAATTGATTATCTTTTTCAAATCTTTTCTGCTCGCCATATTGTCAAATTTAGTGTTTCTATCCGCAAATATAAGAAATATTTTATATGGTGCAAAGATTTTCTTTAATTTTTATTCTGAATTCCTGCATTGACTCTCTTACTCTACTACTACAAACATACAATAACTCAATTTGAGAATTACTCTGATATGAATTCCTAAAAAAATTATATTTTTTTTGTATATGTTTTCGGTTTGTTGTAACTTTATCCCCAAATTGCGAATTTTAAAATTTAACGATTTAAAATATGAAAAAGTTTTTTAAGTACGTATTTGCTACAGTAGTAGGTATTTTTGTTTTCGGTATAATCCTGTTCATATTCGGATTGTTTACCATCGTTTCTTCGGCATTGTCTGGTAATGACAATCCTGTAAAAGACAATTCTGTTCTCGTCCTCGACCTTAATGGGACTTTGGAAGAACGTGTAGAGGAAAATCCTTTTGCTGAACTTATAGGAAGTTCTGTCCTGTCGCAAACTGGTCTTGACGACATGCTGAATGCCATAGAGAAGGCAAAGAAGAATGACGACATAAAGGGTATCTTCATACAGGCAGGGGTATTCTCGCCTGACTCATGGGCTTCGGCACAGGCTGTACGCAAAGCCCTCACTGATTTCAAGAAGAGTGGGAAGTGGATTGTTTCATACGGTGACACATATTCGCAGCCGGCATACTACATTGCTTCCTGTGCTGACGAGATACTGCTGAACCCAAATGGTGAGATTGACTGGCATGGCATAGGTGGCAATCCTATGTTCATCAAGGACTTGCTGTCAAAGGTGGGCATCAAGATGCAGTTAGCAAAAGTGGGTACTTACAAGAGTGCTCCGGAGATGTTCGTTGCCGACAAGATGAGCGATGCCAACCGTGAGCAGACAATGGCTTACATGACAAGTATATGGAACAACATTCTGAAAGACGTAAGCAAGAGCCGCAAGATTGTTGTTGATTCTCTGAACATGTATGCTGACGGCTATACGCTGTTTGACGACCAGAAGAGTCTTGTAAAACGTCATCTTGTGGATAAGTTGGTTTATGCTGACGAGGCAAAGGCAAACATAATGAAACGCCTTGGCATAGAAGGTGGCAACAAGATATTGAGAGTTCTTGGTGGCAACGAGATAAACCAAGTAACGGTGAGCGACCTCAAGACTGTTGAGAATGATGACAGCGGTGAGGAGATTGCTGTCTATTATGCTTTCGGTGACATCGTGCAGACATCTGAGCAAGGAATGCTCGGCGGTGGCAGTCATCAGATAGTAGCACAGGATGTTTGCAAAGACCTTGAACGTCTGGCCGCTGATGAAAATATCAAGGCTGTAGTACTGCGTATCAACTCCGGTGGCGGTTCTGCATACGCATCAGAGCAGTTATGGAGATCTATAGAGTTATTGAAGAAACAAAAACCTGTCGTAGTATCTATGGGTGGCATGGCTGCTAGTGGCGGTTATTATATGAGTTGCAACTCTAACTGGATAGTAGCAGAGCCTACAACCGTGACAGGTAGCATCGGCATCTTCGGTATGTTCCCTGACTTCAGCGAACTATACACGCAGAAACTGGGCATCAAGTTCGATGAAGTAAAGACAAACAAGAATGCTACATTTGGCAACACAACGGTACGCCCTATCAACGATGAGGAGATGGCTATGCTGGAGAGATACGTACAACGTGGGTATCAGTTGTTCATCAAGCGTGTCGGCGATGGTCGCCACATGACTACCGCACAGGTGGATGCCATCGGTCAGGGACATGTATATACTGCAGAGGATGCACTAAAAATAAAACTCGTGGATGAGTTGGGTGGTCTTGATGTAGCCATCAGCAAGGCAGCAAAACTGGCAAAGGTAAAGAAATATCACAGTGTGGCATACCCAGCACCTGTTGACTGGCTGACACAACTGATGGAGAGCACGACAGGAAAGGGCAACGGTGTGCTGGACTCAAAGATACGCAGCGAGTTCGGCGAACTTTATGAGCCTATCATGTTTGTCAAGACGATAAAGAACCAAGACCGTATGCAAGCACGCATACCGTTCATGATGAACATCAACTAGGAATTTAGAAACTCAGAAAATTAGAAATTTAGGAATTTAGGAACTCTGCATATAATTATACAGATAAAAATAAAGAAAGTAAAACTGAAGGCACAAAACTATAAAACAATTGCTCTGTTACCGCTGGGGTGGTTATACGCAATGATTGTTACTCTGCGGAACAAGTTCTTCGATATGGGCATATTGAAGAGCCATCGTTTCGACATTCCTGTCATCGGAGTGGGCAACATCACTGTAGGTGGTACTGGGAAGACTCCTCATATAGAATATCTTATCCGTCTGTTGCAAACAAATCATAATGTTGCAGTGCTGAGCAGAGGTTATAAGAGAAAGACAAAGGGGTTCGTGCTCGCTGACGACAACACGAAGATGAAAGACATCGGCGACGAGCCTTACCAGATGCATAAAAAGTTTCCTGACATTAGCATAGCTGTTGATGAGAAACGCTGTGACGGTGTGACAAGGTTGTCTGCTGAAACGCAGTCGGAGGTGATTCTCCTTGACGACAGTTACCAACACAGATACATCAAACCAGGATTGAACATCCTACTCATCGATAGTAACAGAATGATAAATGACGACCACATGTTGCCATTGGGAAGACTGCGTGAGCCAGCGAAGAACATTGACAGGGCAGACATTGTCATCATAACGAAATGTCAAAAAAGGATGCGTCCTATAGACTACCGCGTGATGGGAAAGAGAGCTAGAGTCCTGCCTTTTCAACAGTTGTTCTTCACAACATTGGAATATGGAAAGTTGAGAACTCTGAAAGGATATGAGGACACCCCTACCCCAATGCTAAAAGAGTCCAACGTACTGTTGCTGACAGGGATAGCATCGCCAAAACGGATGATGAAAGATGTGAAACCAATGTGCAAGACCTGCACTCCGATGATATTCGGCGACCATCATGCTTTCACAAAAGAAGATATACAGAAGATAAACGATAGGCTCAACACCCTACCAGAACCACACATCATTGTCACGACAGAAAAAGACGAGACAAGACTGTTGCAGGCAGATGGTATGACGGAAGATATGCTGAAGGCAACATTTGTTATGCCTATTCAAGTAAGATTCCTTGACAACAAAGAAAAAATATTTAACAAAATAATTATAGACTATGTTAGCAAAAATTCAAGAAACAGCTAAGTGGTTGAAAGAAAGAATGACCACAAATCCAGAGACTGCCATCATCCTTGGTACAGGATTAGGGCAATTAGCAACAGAGATAACGGATACTTATTCCATTGACTACCACGACATCCCAAACTTCCCTGTATCAACAGTAGAAGGACATTCAGGAAAACTGATATTCGGCAAACTGGGTGGCAAGGACATCATGGCTATGCAAGGACGTTTTCATTACTATGAAGGATACAATATGAAAGAGGTCACATTCCCTATCCGCGTGATGTACGAATTGGGAATAAAGACTCTCTTCGTATCAAATGCAGCAGGAAGCATGAACCCAAACTTCAGAGTGGGCGACCTGATGATAATCAAAGACCATATAAACATGTTCCCTGAGCATCCTCTGCGCGGACAAAACATACCGACAGGTCCACGTTTCCCTGACATGCACGACACCTACGACAAGACATTGATTGCAGAAGCAAAGGAAATAGCAAAGGAAAAGAACATTCGCATAATGGAAGGTGTGTATATGGGAGTGCAGGGACCAACCTTTGAAACACCGGCAGAATACACTATGTACTGGCACATGGGAGCTGACTGCATAGGAATGTCCACAGTTCCAGAGATAATTGTGGCTCATCATTGTGGCATACGCGTATTCGGAATAAGCATAGTCACAGACCTTGGCGTTGAAGGACAGGCTACAGAAGTCAGTCATGAAGAGGTACAGATTGCTGCTAACAATGCACAGCCTCTGATGACGGAGATTATGCGTGAAATGATAAAACGTTCATAAACAGATGACAGAGATAGCACAACTGGGTGAGTTTGGTTTGATAAATCATCTCACCTCAGAACTAGAAAATAGAAACAAAGAGACGGTATGCGGTGTCGGTGATGACTGTGCCGTACTTAAATATGGCGACAAGCATATCCTCGTCACTACAGACATGCTCATGGAAGGTGTGCATTTCGACCTTACCTATATGCCACTGAAACACCTCGGCTACAAGTCTGCCATGGTAAACCTCAGCGACATCTTTGCTATGGGTGGAACACCGAAGCAGATTACTGTCAGCATCGCACTATCGAAACGTTTTTCTGTAGAAGACATGGAGCAATTCTATAAAGGTCTGCAGTTGGCATGCGACAAATGGGGTGTTGACATTGTTGGTGGTGATACCACATCATCATTGACGGGATTGGCAATAAGCATTACTGCCATAGGCATTCCTAATACGGACGCAGAAGGAAAGGATAACATTGTGATGCGTAGTGGTGCAAAACCTACAGACCTTATTTGCGTTAGTGGTGACCTCGGTGCGGCTTATATGGGACTGCAACTGCTGGAAAGAGAAAAGGCTATATTCTATCAGCAACTGCAAGAGAACAAAGGCAAGGAAAATCCGTCTTTCGGAGAGAACATACAGGAAGTGTTTACTGGTAAAGAATATATAATAGAACGCCAGTTGAAACCGGAGGCTCGTGGGGATGTGATAAAGAAACTGAAAGAACAGAACATACATCCAACAGCGATGATGGACATCAGCGACGGACTGAGCAGTGAACTGCTGCATATCTGCAAGCAGAGCCATTGCGGTTGCCGTGTCTATGAAAAAGAGATTCCTATCGATTACCAAACGGCTGTGATGGCTGAAGAGATGAACTTGAATGTGACGACATGTGCTTTGAACGGTGGTGACGACTATGAACTGCTCTTTACCGTACCTATCGGCGACAAAGAGAAGATAGAGGGTATGGAAGGAGTCAAGATGATAGGATATGTAACAGAAGAAAAATTCGGTGCACAACTGATAACTCGTGACGGAAGCGAATTTGAGATAAAGGCACAGGGATGGAATCCGCTGAAGGAAAAATAAAAATCATTAGATAAATGATAAAATAAGAAACTTCGGGAATTAAAAAACCAATAAAAAATGAAAAGATTATTTATCGTATTAAGCCTTGCATTTACATTTACAACAGGCTTTGCACAGAACGAAGAGATGAACAACGAAATGGTACTTCAACTGCTGAAGGAAGGTTTTTCAAGTGAAGAAATCATTGGAGCCATTGAAACAAGTTCAACACGTACCATTACTTACAGCATAGACTTCATGCGTCAGCTAAAGTCTGCAGGAGCAGATGCAAAACTGACAACTTTTATCCAGAAGATAGCAAAAACTGACTACGGTCTTGAAGGTGTGTTCTGGTGGAATACTGGTAGCAAACCAAAGAAGATTCTCCGTTCAAACTTCGAGAAGGAAGAAAAAGGATTTAACCTCGGAACTATCGCTGCTGCCGCTGCCAGTGCGGTACTAGTAGGTGGTGCTGTTAGTGGTAATATATCTAGTGGCGCTGCCGCAGCCACAACAGGTGGTGCCATATTACTTGCATCAACAGGGAAAGACATCAACAAACTCTGCATCATGGGAGCAACATCAAAGAATGTCGTAAGTTCTCGTCAGCCGGTATTCCGCTTCTATCTCCCGAAACATGACGGTGCTAGTTTTGCAAAAGAGGGAGGCAACTGGTACACAATGATAATGAATGAGGTACAGAGTCCTAACGAATTTCAGGTTGTAAAGATGAAACAGAAGAAAAACCGCCGTCTGTTTACTGATGACGCTTCATACGGTATCGCTGGTTTCACAGGAAAGAACAATAAGAACCGTGTTGTAGAGGAGTTTGAAGTGAACGAAATAAACAACAATACTTTCGAAATATCATTTCCACAACCTCTTGAGCCGGGTGAATATGTATTCTTCTGGAAGAATGGTTTGAGCAGCGAGACTTTCAAACAGCATGTCTTCGGATTTGACTTTTCAATACAATAACTTTTTTCTATCTTTTCATGTATATAAAGGTATAGACACAGATGAATTTAGGAGAACTCCATACTGGGGATAAAGGCATTATCATAAAGGTAAAGGGACACGGTGGATTCCGCAAACGTATCATCGAAATGGGATTCATCAAAGGGCAACAGGTAGAAGTCTTGCAAAATGCCCCTTTCCATGACCCCGTGAAATATAAAATCATGGGCTACGAAGTGTCTCTTCGCCACGATGAAGCACAACAGATTGAAGTTCTCAAGGAAACACAGGACGACAAAATATCATCTGCTGACAAAGAACACTCCTCTGCAAGCGAACAGCATACCAATGTCGGCAATATCATCAATGTTGCTTTGGTAGGCAATCCCAATTGTGGAAAGACATCGCTGTTCAACTTTGCTTCTGGAGCACATGAACGTGTAGGCAACTATAGTGGTGTTACCGTAGATGCAAAGGTTGGGAAGTGTGAATATAACGGCTATCAGTTCAACCTTGTTGACTTACCCGGCACATACTCTCTGTCGGCATATTCTCCAGAAGAACTATATGTGCGGAAGGAGATTGTTGACAATGCTCCGGACATAATCATCAATGTCATTGACACAAGCAATCTTGAACGCAATCTTTATCTCACCACACAACTCATAGACATGCACCAGCGCATTGTCTGTGCTCTCAACATGTATGACGAAGCAGAGAAGCGTGGCGACAACATCAACTGTGACAAGATAAGCAAACTGTTCGGTGTGCCAATGATACCTACCGTCTTCACCACTGGACGTGGCATAAAGGCTCTCTTGCAGAAATGTATCGACCTCTATGAGGGCAAGGAAAATGAAGAACCGAACTTCAGACATATACACATCAACCACGGACATGAGATTGAAAATGGTATTACCGAGTTGCAGAAAAGTTTGAAGACTGACAACAGCCTCAGCAACAAATACTCCACACGCTATCTTGCCATCAAACTTCTCGAGGGAGATAAAGACATTGAAAATATCATTTCCAGTCAACCATACGGTGAAGAGATGCTGAGACAGAAAGAGAGGGTTGCCGCACGTGTAAAAGAGGAGACAAAACAAGATAGTGAGACCGCCATCATGGATGCTAAGTATGGATTCATCCATGGTGCACTGCAGGAAGCAGACTATAAGACTGGAGAAAAGGAAGATACTTATCAATTTACTCATCTTCTTGACAAGATACTCACACACAAGTATTTAGGCTTCCCTATCTTTCTCGCTATACTGTATCTCATGTTCAAGGTGACCTTCGACCTTGGGCAATATCCTATGGACTGGATAGAGTCTCTTGTACAATGGTTCGGAGCGATAGTAGGAAACTATATGCCAGCAGGCATCCTCAAAGACTGTATCGTTGATGGAATAATTGCAGGTGTTGGCGGAGTGATAATCTTCTTGCCAAACATTTTGATATTGTACTTTTTCATTTCCTATATGGAAGATAGTGGCTACATGTCACGTGCTGCTTTCATCATGGACAGACTGATGCACAAGATTGGTCTGCATGGCAAGTCGTTCATACCGATGATAATGGGATTTGGCTGTAATGTGCCTGCGATAATGTCAACGAGAATTATAGAGAGCAGACATTCACGAATGATAACGATGCTCATCACACCGTTCATGAGTTGTTCGGCACGACTACCTATCTACATCATGCTGATAGGGACATTCTTTGCTGCGAAATATCAAAGTCTCATCCTCTTTGCTATTTATCTCATCGGAATCATCGTGGCGTGCATCATGAGCAAGATTTTCAGCCGTTTTCTCTTCAAAGGTGAAGACATCCCATTTGTGATGGAACTGCCTCCTTATCGTTTTCCTACATGGAAAGCAATAGGACGACACACTTGGGAAAAAGGTAAACTATATCTCAAGAGGATGGGAACGATAATCATGGTAGCTAGCATTGCTGTATGGTGTCTTGCATATTTCCCACACAACCCAGAACTGAACAGACAAGAACAGCAGGAACAGAGTTACATTGGACAGATTGGAAAGGCCATCGCCCCTGTGTTCACTCCACAGGGTTTCGACTGGAAACTTGATGTCGGCATCGTTGCTGGAGTTGGTGCAAAAGAGATTGTTGCATCTACTATGGGAGTTCTGTACAACGGAGACCACCATTCTGATGATGGAAATATCTGTGAGGATGAAAACAACTTCAAAGTGATGAAACAACTGATGATGCAGGATGGCATAACTCCATTGATAGCATTCTCTTTCATCATCTTCGTGTTGTTGTACTTCCCTTGCTTTGCTGTGATCATAGCCATAAAGAATGAGAGTGGATGGCGATGGGCATTGTTTGCCGCTACATATACAACGGCGATAGCATGGGTTGTTTCTGCATTGATAACACAGATTGGATTACTTTTTGCTTAACCTCCACGATTGCATTTTTAATACAAAACTGATAAAGAAAATGAAAAAGACATTATATTTAGTTTTCTTCTTTTGCTTGACATTATTGACAGGCAACGTACTCGCTCAAGAGACAGAGGCGATGGAAGATAAAAAACTGTCCCTGACTATCAGTGGTGAATTTGATGCATCGATAAAAAACTATTCCAAAGATAGGTTTGCCACACCTCAAGGACCTGTGGCTGAAAGTTCTGCCAAAGCTCGCATACCAAGTTTTGACATACAAATGCAATATCAATTTGCACCAAAATGGAAGGCTACGGCTGATGTGGAGTTTGTGAGTGAAAGCAACATCCAGGTTGATGAGATATCATTGACAAGGGATATCATACCAGAATTCAATGTCAAGGCGGGTATGTTCATCTTGCCGATAGGCCACTGCAATAACGGATATACGTACTTTGATTATTTTACTGCTGGCGACCCTGAATGTGATTTTTCTCTCATCCCTTGTCCGTTCATTGAGACAGGTGTTTCGTTTCTTGGAGAACTAAAGTGCGGTCTCAGTTACCAAGCAAGTTTCACAACGGCAATGACGCCGACAAACTACACCTCAGAATACTGGACTCAATATGCCACACAAGGTTTTTTCAGAGACGAGTCTTTTTTCTCATCACCTGCCCTATCTCTGAACATAGGATATGAGGGCATAAAAAACCTGAAATTAAATACCGGTATATACTATTGTGCCAACACGGCAAAAAACATGTCTCTTTATAGTGACTACAAGGAGTTCTGTCTTAAAACTTTCAATAAGAACCAGGCGATACCTGTAACCATCTTATTTGCTGACGGACAGTATCGAAACGACTATTTCACTGCACGTGCAAGTGTTTTGAAGGGTTTCATGGGCGGAACATATCAGCTCACGTCATATTACGGAAGTCTTCGGGATTTAGGTGACCTGGATAAAATCGATGGACTGGAATATGTAAACGGAGTCATCGGCAAGCAGGTTTTCAGTTATATGGGAGAGGTTGGACTGAATCTCAAAAACTGTTTTTACAAAGACACCAAAGGTCCTGACTTGATTCCATTTATACACTATGAATGCTATGATTCAGAAGAGAAGGTTGAATCAGAACTCAGTGAAATGCGTAATCCGTGTAGCAGGGTAAACATGTGGAGTTTCGGTCTCAACTGGAGAACTTTTAAAAATATCGCAGTGAAGAGCAGTTATACTACACGCCGAATAGGCAGAGGTTGTGACAACATGAACAGTGCTAATGAGTTCACACTTGCACTCGCCTACTCTTTCGACTTTTAATAATATATGTCTAACATAAACAAAAAACAACTATTATGATTGGTCATACAGAAATCCTCCTTATCATTCTCGTTATCCTGTTATTGTTTGGTGGCAAGAAGATACCAGAACTCATGCGTGGACTTGGGAAAGGTGTCAAGAGTTTCAAAGATGGCATGAAGGGACTTGACGAACCTGAGGAAAAAGATGATGATACAGAAAAGAAATAAATGAATACTGGCCAGACTTTCTGGGAGCATTTGGACGTGTTGAGGGGATGTATCTTACGCATCCTCGTAGCGGTCGTGATTGGTAGCGTAGCCGCTTTCTTCATGAAAGACGGGCTGTTCGATCTTATTTTCGCACCGTGCAATAGTGATTTCATCATCTACCGACTTATAAATGCTGATGATTTTCATCTGCATCTCATCAATACAGGACTGACGGAACAGATGATGATACATCTGAAAATGGCATTATGCATTGGCATCATTGTCGTTTCACCTTATATCATCTTTGTATTATATGGATTCATCTCTCCTGCACTGTACGACAACGAAAAACAGCATTCCATACGCATCATATTGTCTGCTTTCATCATGTTCTTTGTGGGGGTTATAATAAACTACTTCATCATATTTCCACTTACGGTGCGGTTTCTCGGAACATATCAGCTCAGTAGCACTATTAGCAACATGCTGACGGTAAGTTCATATATTGACACTCTGCTGATGATGACTCTTTTGTTTGGCATCATCTTCGAGATTCCTGTATTATCGTGGATTCTTGCCCGACTGGGACTTTTGAAAGCCGAATGGATGACACTCTACCGCAGACATGCTATCGTTGCTATACTTATTATTGCTGCAGTGATAACGCCGACTGCTGATATCCTGACACTCTCTATCGTATCGTTACCGATATGGCTACTTTACGAACTAAGCATTTTCATTGTATTAAAGACATCAAAACATAATGTTACGAAAAATTAGAATCACACTGGCGACGGTGATATTTGCACTTATCACCTTGCTGTTTCTTGACTTTACGGATACGTTGCACACATATCTCGGATGGTTAGCAAAAATTCAGTTCTTACCAGCAGTATTGGCATTAAACCTTGGAATCATCGCCGTCCTCGTAGTTCTCACATTCCTGTTCGGACGCATCTACTGTTCTGTAATATGCCCGTTGGGTATCATGCAGGACTTGATATCACATTGCAACAGAAAGAAAAATCATCAATCTTATTCTCCATCTCTCACATGGCTGCGGTATCTGATGCTTGCCATTCTTGTCCTTTCTATCATTTTGGGGATTGGTGCACTGACAGCTTTACTTGCTCCGTACAGCACCTTTGGGCGTATCGTTCAAAACTTATTCCAACCTATCTATATCTGTATCAACAACATCCTTGCCTTATTGGCTGAAAGGTTGGACAGCTACTCTTTCTACCATCGTGATGTCTGGATTCGTTCCATGCCTACATTCGTCATCGCTGCCATCAGCTTTGTCATCATAATAATCCTTGCATGGAGAAATGGAAGAACCTTCTGCAATACCGTCTGTCCTGTCGGCACAGTCTTGGGATTTATCTCTCGCCATTCGTGTATGAAGGTGAAAATTGATACAAATCTCTGCAACAACTGCCATAAATGTGAACGCAACTGCAAATCTTCATGTATCAACAGTACAGAACACAAAATTGATTATTCTCGTTGCGTGGTGTGTGGTAACTGTCTGAAAGAATGTTCTTCTAATGCTATAACGTTCTCATGGGGGAAAAAAGCTCGGACTCCTCAAGCGAAGAAAGACAATGCTGGCAGACGTGAATTTCTTGTCGGCTCTGGTCTTGCATTGACAACAGCTGTCCTCGCACAGGAACAAAAGACTGTGGATGGTGGACTGGCTGTCATCGAGGACAAGGTGGAACCAAAACGCAATACTCCTATCGTGCCTCCTGGTGCTGCATCTGCACAAAACCTACAACAACGTTGCACTGGGTGCCAGTTGTGTATAAGCAAATGTCCTAATGATATTCTGCGACCGAGCACTGATTTATTGCATATCATGCAACCTGTCATGACTTACGAACATGGCTATTGCCGACCTGAATGTAACATCTGTTCTGAGGTGTGCCCTACTGGAGCCATCAAACCTATTACGCTAGCTGAAAAATCATCTACTCAGATTGGACATGCTGTTTGGGTGAAGAAGAATTGTATTCCTTTGACTGATGGACAGGAGTGTGGCAACTGTGCACGCCATTGTCCTGTCGGGGCTATACAGATGATTTATCCTGATGGTGACGAGTCCAGACCGCAGATTCCTGCTATCAACGAAACAATGTGTATCGGATGTGGTGCGTGCGAATATCTCTGCCCTGCTCGTCCGTTCTCTGCAATTTATGTGGAGGGGCATGAAATTCATAAATTAAATTAACCATTAAAGAATTCTTCTTATGAAAGATATAAATAGACGTGATTTTCTCAAGATATTCGGTAGTGCTACAATAGCCTCTTCTGCTGTTCTCACTGCATGTACGAACAAGAACATGCAACCTACCACGTCTGTCCAACAGGAACCACCGAAGGACAAGATGACCATGCGTACTAACCATTTCTCTGGCGACAAGGTTTCCATTCTTGGTTATGGCATGATGCGTTTGCCGGTATTACCAAAAGATGAGGATAGCGACCCTGATGTCATCGATCAGGAAATGGTTAACAAAGAGGTTGACTATGCCATGGAGCATGGTGTGAACTATTACGACACCAGTCCTGTCTATTGTCAAGGGTTGTCTGAGGCATCAACGGGTATTGCTCTGAAAAGACATCAGCGTGATAAGTTCTTCGTTGCAACAAAACTCAGCAACTTCTCGCCTTCCACTTGGAGTCGCAAGGCTTCGCAGGATATGTTTCACGATTCCATGAAATATCTGCAGGTTGACTATATCGATTATCTTTTGCTTCATTCTATTGGTGGTTCTGGGCGTACTGAGGAGGGCAAAGAACTTGATGCTTTTGAAACTTTCAATGCTCGTTATATGGACAATGGCATCCTCGACTGGCTTGTAGAACAGAAGAAGAACGGAAGGATTCGTAATCTTGGTTTCTCTTATCACGGAGATGTGGGTGTCTTTGACATGCTTCTTAAATGGCATGATGAGGGGCGTTATCACTGGGATTTTGCACAGATAGAGATGAACTACCTCGACTGGAACTTTGCCAATGAAATCAACGACCGCAATACGGATGCTGTCTATCTCTATCAGGAACTGCAGAAACGCCATATCCCTGTCGTCATAATGGAACCTCTCCTTGGCGGACGTCTGGCTAACGTTCCTGACCCTATCATCGCGAAGATGAAAACACTTCGCCCTGAACATAGTGTTGCCTCATGGGCTTTCCGTTTTGCCGGCACACCTAAAGGTGTCCTGTGCGTATTGTCGGGCATGACCTATATGGAGCATCTGCGTGAAAACCTATGCACTTATTCTCCTTTGATTCCTATCACAGAGGAAGAAAACACTTTTCTCATGGATATTGCCAAGGATATCTATAACCTTAAAAACATACCTTGTACTGCGTGTGAATATTGTATGCCTTGCCCTTATGGCATAGACATCCCTGCAATATTTTCACACTATAACAAGATGATAAAAGACGGGTTGATGCCTAACAACCATGAGTCTAAAGAGTTTTCAAAACATCGTAGGGCGTTCCTTGTTGGTTATGACCGCAGTGTCCCTCGTCTGCGTCAGGCTGACCATTGCATTGGCTGTCGTCAGTGTGTAAGTCATTGTCCACAAAACATTAACATTCCTAAAGAAATGCGGAAGATTGATGATATGGTCGATGACCTTAAACGGAATGAATAAAAAAATCTTATTTGTTCTTCGAACCACAATGAGGACAGACTCCTTTGTGTCTAAGATTTGCTCCGCAGTGTCCGCACTGGTAGTATGAGCGGAATTTTGTAAAATATCGCCATAAGGCGAATACCATATATACTGCCAGTAGCAGATAACCTACATAGTATAGGGTAAGCACTGAGAACACTATGTAGTTTAGGGCACACATAGCCATGAGTCCACAGACATACAAGATGGCGTCTCCTGCAGTAAGCTGTCGTCTCACATCGTCAATAACGGCAATGGCTACAACGAGCAGCAACCATACCATGATGAGGAAAATAGAAAGTATCATCGGACAGATAAACGGATTTAGTGTCGGATGATAATAATATTCTTGCCATAGGTCGGGATAAAATTTTTGTATCGAGGCATATACTGCTGCCGACAATGCTACCAACAGGGCAAGGAATGTTGGATAAAACGAGTCTATGTCATTGAAATGTACCAGTCGTGCATTATTGCGCATGAGATGGCGTATCACATAAATACTTATTATTACTACGATGATGACCATGAACACCAACAGGTGGGTATTGGAAAAGAGGTCTATAAACTGTGATATGGGGTCATCGGGTATGGCGCCTTTATGCAAATCGCTTTCGTGTAGCCAACCTATGGTGAAATTGTCTCCAGCCACCTTTACCCATAACGAGTCTATGCTGTCTATAGGCAGTGTCTTGAAGTCGGCTACGACAATAGGACTGTTCTCGTACAATGAGAAGGTGTCTGTCGGCAGTCCTCCGAGATATTCTTCTGGCTCTTGTTTTATGAGTTGCAGGGAATCACTTTTTATGATGAAATTATAGTTTATCCCATAATGATGCTTTTCAATGAATGTTATCGAGTCGCGCTGTATGTTTGTCAATGTGGAATCTGTAAGCATGCGTTTCCTGTCTGTACGGTTGTAACAGCCAGTACAGAGCAGTGTCATGACACACACCATGCATATCATCAACAATGATAACAGTGGTCTTATTTGTATCTTTTTATACATTATTCTACAAAAACATTCATTCTGCAGTTGTTGCAGTCAAATTCCAACTTGAATCTCCTCTTGTCGGGTAATGCCAAATATAGGTCGTCGGCATCGAATCTTTTTGTGTCTGCTGACAATTTTTGTTTTCTGCATTGTCCCAACGACCATAGGATACAGTGTCTGCACTGCATTATCAACTTCTTGTCGTGTGGCTGTCTCACCTCGAAGGAGGAGCATGGGGCTACATAGTATTTTGCCGACAGGGCATTACTTACATTTGCAAGATAGTCATACGTCTTTTGTTTCGGATGCACAAACGGTTGTATCTCGGATGTTTTTACCGATGTCGCGTCTTTCTCTGTCGAGAGTGGCATTTCCAGCATCTGCTCACACACTCGTCTGCGTAGGTCTGAAAGCATGGCGGATGGCACAAACCATTCTGCACTCATCTGTATCTCTACGTCATCAGCACAAAAGACTGTATTGCCGAGTTTCAGCAACTGTCGTTTTATGTTGTCACATTGTGGCAGACGTGCCATGTCTTTCTTCAATTCTATCGTATCTGATGCTTCTCGTCCTGTTTCATCTGTCATAGTGAGCATGAAACCGTTGTCGGTTTCTGCAAATCTCATCGCCACTGCTATCTTTCTCTTCGTCTGTGATGATGCCAAATTCTTCTGGAAGTTTTCATCATTGTTACGGAACAGTTGTGCTCCCACGAAGAGTCCTTCTGGCATACTGTGTGGAAAGAGTTTGTTTCCCTCTACCCTATTCACGCGAAAACCTTCGAGGATGCCGTGTGTGTTGACAAAACACAGTCCGTCTCCGTTGGAAAATGAGGCTATCCCTGACACGATGAAATATCGTTCACTGATACTTTTCACATTCCCCACATATTCTCCTTTTGCCTTCGGTGTATCGAAATCGGCTATCTGCTCTCCTCGTCCGTCGAGGAAGTAGGATGTAAAACCTCTGTTGAATGTCTTGTTGAGGTCTGGGATGAAATCACACTCACTCTTTCCGTATGATACGCGTTTGTAGTCATTCGGGCATCTTGATATCAGCGATGTCAACTGTTGCGAATATGCTGCTGTGACATTTTTCACATAATTGGCATCTTTCAGTCTTCCTTCTATCTTGAATGATGCCACCCCTGCCTTGGCAAGGTCTGACAACCTGTCAAGACGGTTCATGTCTTTCAGTGAGAGGAGGTATTTATTGGCGAGCAATGTGTTGCCGTTTCCGTCTTCGAGATTGAACTTCAATCGGCAGAATTGTGCGCAGTTGCCTCTGTTTGCACTGCGGTTGAAACAATACTGCGAAGCGTAGCATTGTCCGGAATATGATACGCATAATGCACCGTGTACGAAGACTTCCAGTTCCATCTCTGGTACTGCCTCGTGTATCTCTGCTATCTCCTCCAACGTCAGTTCTCGTGCCAGCACCACTCGCTTGAAACCGAGTCCATACAACCACCGTACCTTTTCTACTGTGCGTATGTCCATCTGTGTTGATGCGTGTAGCGGAGGGCATGGCGTGTCTTTTGCCATATCGAGGATGGCGAGGTCTTGTACTATGAGGGCATCTACGCCTATGTCGTGCAAGTCTTTTATCAGTTGACGCACATTCTCCAGTTCTTCGTCGTATATGATGGTGTTGACGGTAACATATACCTTGCTACCATATTGATGCGCATAGCGTACCAGTCTTTCTATGTCTGTAAGGGAGTTTCCTGCGGCTGCTCGTGCAGAAAACTTTTCTGCTCCTATATATATAGCATCAGCACCGTTGTCTATTGCTGCAATGCCACATTCCAAATCTTTTGCTGGTGACAGCAACTCCAATGTTCTCATAGTTTCAGTTTTTCTAAGTCTGACGACATCTGTTCCCAGACTTCCATCTCTTTATCCATTGACTGTTTTATCTCAGCATATTCCGTACAAAGGTCTATGTGGGCGGCTCCTTCTGGCGTTGATAGTATCACATCGAGTTCTTTCAGTCGCCTCTCTCCGTTTTCTATCCGTCCTTCTATCTCTTTGATACGTTTTTCCAACTGAGCAATCTTCTTGTTTCTCTCCTTTCGTTCTTTCCAGTCGTCTTTGTTTGCCTTTATTGCAGGTTGTTCTGCTTCTTTTTGTGTTGGCGACAGTGACAACTGGTCAAGACTTTCGATGTTCTTTGTTCTGAGGAAATCATAGATTCCTCCAAGGTGTTCTACCACCTTTCCTCCACCAAACTCGTACACTTTCTCTACCAGTCCATCAAGGAACTCTCTGTCATGGGAGACGACAATAACTGTTCCATCGAAGGCTTTTATTGCTTCTTTCAGAACGTCTTTTGAATCCATGTCCAGATGGTTTGTCGGCTCGTCGAGGATGAGGAGGTTTACAGGTTCCAGCAGGAGTTTTATCATTGCTAGACGTGACCGTTCACCGCCACTCAGCACCTTCACCTTCTTCTCTGACTCTCGTCCTCCGAACATGAATGCTCCGAGTATGTCTTTTATGCGTGTACGGATATCTCCTTTTGCCACATTGTCTATGGTCTGGAATACCGTCAGGGTGTCGTCTAACAACTGTGCTTGGTTCTGTGCAAAATATCCTATCTGCACATTATGTCCCACCTTCAGTTCTCCATCGAAAGGTATCTGATTCATGATACACTTTACAAGTGTTGTCTTTCCCTCACCGTTCTTGCCTACGAATGCCACCTTCTCGGCTCGTTTTATTGTCAGTGTCACATCTTTAAAGACGAGGTGTGTTCGTTCTCCTGTAGAGTCTGCTGTGATAGGAAAGGTCTTGGCTACGCCTTCGCAAATCAATGGGAAGTCGCCACTTCTCTGTGCTGGTGGAAACTTCAGGTTCAGATGTCTAGTATCTACTTCATCTACCTCTATCGGAACTATCTTCTCCAACTGCTTTACTCGTTGTTGCACTTGTTGTGCTTTCGTGGCTTGATAGCGGAATCTGTCTATGAACTGCTGAATCTCTGCTATCTCCTTCTGTTGATTGCGATAGGCACGCAACTGTGCTTCTCGGCGTTCTTCTCGCAATACGAGGTACTTGTCGTATTTTACTCTGTAGTCGATAATCTTTCCGCAGGTTATCTCGAAGGTACGGTTTGTGACCTTATTGATGAAGGCTCTGTCGTGTGATACCAACACCACTGCCCTACTGTTCTTGGCGAGGAAGTTTTCTAACCACTGTATGCTCTCTATGTCGAGATGGTTGGTGGGCTCATCTAGCAACAGCACGTCTGGCTTCATCAGCAACAACTTTGCCAGTTCTATACGCATACGCCAGCCACCAGAGAACTCTGCTGTTGGTCGGTCGAGGTCTGCACGGTCGAAGCCCATGCCCACAAGTGTCTTCTCTATCTCTCCATCCCACCGTTCTGGGGCTATGAACGACTCCATGGCGAGGAAGGCTTTCTTCGCTTCGTCACGCACAGTGGTCTCGTCTTGGAGTTTCATCACCTGTGGAAGATATCCCACGGTCTCTCCTCCTGTGATGTTCACTGCACCGGATGTCGGTTCCTGCACACCGGAGAGTATCTTCAACAAGGTCGATTTTCCTACACCATTCTTACCTACGAGGGCTATCTTGTCTTTCGAGTTGATGACAAAATTTGCTCCCGAGAACAATGGTCGCGTACCGAATTCTATTGATAAGTTCTCTACTGCTATCACAGGTGGTCAGAAATAGATGAGTTACACATATATAGTTACAAAACAAGAGTTGCAGAAAAGGTACTGCAACTCCTTGCTTCTATCGTCATTTAGGTGTTTAGTTGTTTAGTTTCCTAATTTTATAAACGCCTAATTATTAATTATTAATTTCTTAGTTGTTAAGCCTTCTTTGCCTTATCGCAGATAGCCTTGAAAGCCTCTGGATTGTTGACAGCAAGGTCTGCAAGCACCTTACGGTTCATCTCTATACCAGCCTTCTTAAGGTTTCCCATAAGTACAGAATAACTCAAACCTTCCAGACGTGCTGCAGCATTGATACGCTGAATCCACAAAGCGCGGAAATTGCGTTTCTTGTTCTTACGATCACGGAAAGCATAGGTAAGACCTTTCTCCCATGTATTCTTTGCTACTGTCCAGACATTCTTTCTCGCTCCATAATAACCGCGAGTAAGTTTCAATATTCTTTTTCTCTTTGCTCTTGAAGCAACGTGATTTACTGATCTTGGCATAATTCTTTACGTTTTAAATTGTTAGACATTACTTAACGCAGATTGAGCAAGTCGCGTACCTGCTTCATGTTTGATGGGTCAACGATAGCCGTATGCACCAGATTACGTTTTTGCTTCTTTGTTTTCTTAGTCAGAATGTGACTGTGATAGGCATGACGTCTTTTAATCTTGCCTGTTCCAGTAAAGCGAAATCTCTTCTTCGCTGCTGAATTTGTTTTAACTTTTGGCATTGTTTTATAATTTTAATTTATTAATATTTATATGTATGGCAACGCATATACCCGGCGTTACGCATAACATTTTTAGTGGTTTAGTTGTTTATTAATTATTAATTATTTTATTCTTCAGTGCCTGCCGACTTTAGTTTTTCCAAATCTTCAGGACTTATCTTGGCATTGGCGAACACGTTGTTTACTGGTATCTCTGCCTTTTCTTCCTGCTTCTCAGGCGCCACACGCTGTTGCTGTTGTTGCTGCTGTGGCTTCTTTGCCTGTCCCGGCTTCTTCGGTGAGAGATAGAGGAACATCTTCTTTCCTTCCAGTGATGGCAACGACTCTACCTTTGCATATTCTTCCAAGTCGTTAGCAAAGCGTAACAACAACACCTCACCCTGCTCCTTGAAAAGTATTGAACGACCACGGAAGAAGACGTAAGCACGAACCTTGTTTCCTGCCTTCAGGAACTCTATGGCATGCTTCATCTTGAAATTGTAGTCATGGTCGTCAGTCTGCGGACCGAACCTTATCTCCTTCACTTCCACCTTTACCTGCTTTGCCTTTATCTCCTTCTGTTTCTTCTTCTGCTGATAAAGAAACTTTGAATAGTCTATAAGGCGGCAGACAGGTGGCTGAGCGTTAGGAGAAATCTCAACGAGATCCACATCCTGTCTTCTTGCCAAGTCAAGTGCTTTATACGTAGGCATCACCTCCGCACCACCTTCTGTGATAACGCGGACCTCACTTGAACGTATAGCCTCATTGATTCTATACTGGTTTTTCAAATCATCTTTTCTGCCCATTAGCACTTGTCTTTTTATTCTCGCACTCTAAATGCGGTGCGAAGGTACAACTTTTTTCAATAACAGCAAAATTTTTCAAAACAAAAAACAAGGAATGTATTTTGATACGAAATCTGATAAGAAATTTTGATTCCACATTTTCAATCTCAGTTTCAATCTCGGTTTATATAAAAAAACTTGGAGAGTAAATCCTTCATATTGGTTTCACTCTCCAAGTATTCTAAAAAAAGGCGGCTACCTACTCTCCCGCATTGCAGCGCAGTACCATCGGCGTAAGT
>JAGHTI010000055.1 GCA_018065415.1 Candidatus Equicola stercoris | reverse complement strand
AAATTTGTTCGGATTCAGCATCAATGGCTGATGATAGGCAGACATCTTTTCTTTCATGCTGTTTTTACTGTTTTTGTTTTTAAAATTTTGCTTTGCGAGAGAGTTTAGAGTTTGACGTGGCGACCATGTTTCTTATGTCTGCCATCTTATCTGCATACATCTCAAACAGCTTCTGACCATTTATCTGCAACTGTTCTGTGGTGAAAGAGTTATTATAAACTCTCATTCCCCCTGGTGACAAGGAGAAGAATGAAGCATCATACCATCCGACTTGCAAGCCTGCAAGCCATGCACGACAACACATCTCATAGTCATCACACTGAAATGGTGCAAAAGTCTGGTCTATATGTTTTAATTTCTCAAGCATCAACGGCTTGTTTATCCATTCTGGTGCTCTGTTTATGGTAGGCACGAAACGGAAGTCCTTGCCAGAATCGCCGATGACATCCGAACTGCCATCGTAGCCTTTGTCACTGAACTTCAAATCACGCGCGCCCTTGCCTCCAAGGATAACCATACGAGGATATTTTCGCATCAGTTGCAGTCCTTTCGTCACCCAATCGAGAGTGTGGAAATCGTCATCGTCCTGCATCAGCACTACATAATCAGCATTGGCGAAACGTATTGCCTTATCGTAAGTGGAAATCTCAAACAGGTCATTTGCATGTATGACAAACTCATTTGCACCGGTAAGTGACGAGAACAGTCGTTTTGAGTGCTCCATACTGCTACCGTCATCGATGACAATGATTTCGGACTTCGGTACGTTGCGCAACTTCTCTACAACATGGAGTATCTGCAGGCTTTTGTTATGGCACTCCAAGACAAAGGATACTTCTGGTTTACAGTCATACCCCTTTGCGGTCCACCATGCATGGGATTTCTTCTTGCCTCCCATACCACTGCGTTTCAATAACGACAAGCGTAGTTTATCTATCAACAATGCTAATGCCATGACATCAATAGTATTTTTTTCCTTTGACAAAGATTCTTAATCTGTTTTTTACGGCATTATGGATGAATTTCATATTGCCGTATCGCAAGTTGAGCAGCAACTCCTCCATAGAATAACATATCTTTATCCACGGATGTCCCCATGCATTGCGTTTGTAGAGACGTTTTTTATAATCAGTGTTTTCTCCAACCTCAGCAGGATGTTTCAATGGAAAATCTATTTCAAACCGTTTCATTGTAAACATCTTTCTCAAGTTTCGTGGCATACATTGGAGACTTCCTGCAAAATGGGTGGATTCCGCAGCTGCATTGCCAAGATTATTTATCATATTCACTTTCGGCATGATGGCGAGTCCATCATGTAAAGTCTTGTAAGCCCAGAAGATTGTTTCGTAATAAGCTTTACCAGAAGCCCGATGTGCCCGACACATCTCAATCATATCTTTGCGCAAGTGGCGTCTTTCGACCACCTCGTTAATCTTTGCCATCTGCTCTGCATTGTCGAGGAAGGTGTAATGTTCGTCCCAGTTATTGACGACTCTTGCCCAACTTGCCCAGCCCCATATTGAGAAAGCAGACGTGAAGAAATAGCTGTCGTCTGTGTCTGTGCTCATTTCATCAGTATTAAACCCAGAAACCATAACGACACGTTCATCATGTTCATATCTGTCAAGCATCTCTTTGCAGAAACGGAAAAATGATACAGAAGGGATGTCGTCATCTTCTAAGACAACACACTTGTCCGACATCGAGAATGCCCATCGCTGTGAAATAAACTCTGATGGGTCACACCCAAAATTTTCTGTTTGATATAACCTCTGGACATCGCACTCCCAGTCTATATCGTCCACGATTTTGCGACAAGCTTCTATGCCTGCCATATCCTTTTCTCCCCTCGGACCATCTTGATATAAATACAGATGCGATGGGCGTGACTTTTTGACCTCAGCAAAGACCTTTGCCAATGGTTCTGGACGATTGAAAAACAGAATCAATACCGCTATGTCAATATCTGATTTATACATCTATCTCATTTATTTTCTCTTCCAAACAGATATTTCTTCAAGAAAGGAGATATGCGTAGGATGTTGGAAGTCAGCACACAGAATCCTATCACTATCGCTGCCACGACAAATGATGCTGTTATGTCCATAACAAAATTTTGCCTGTGCGTGTTGAAATACTGCCCTATTTCTGGCAGATATGGTATGAACAAGAAGTGTAGCAGATAGATGTCCAGCGTACGAGTTCCTATGTATTGTAACAGGCGTCCAAGACGTGTCTCCTTTGAAAAACTCTTTTGATAATAACGGAAGAACAGGAACGTCAATGTCAGTAACGAATATATGGCTATCGTACGCGACAGGTTTGTCCATTCCATTTTAAGAAGGTGCAATTTCATACACTCCATTGATGAAACGAAGGCAATGAGAAGGATTGCCAAATAGAACCCTGGTTTCTCATATAGTTTTTCAAACTTATTCCAATAGCGATGAACTATGTTTCCATAAATAAAGAACTGGAAATGCATCATTAGCTGGATAAGACTTGAATCATAAAGAAAACCTTCTTTTGGGGCCTTATTGCCGTATGCATACCAAAAATAATGTGGTTGATATATGGTCTCGTATGCTCCGATACTTAACAGCCAGAGTATGCAAATAGGTATAAACGTCTTCTTGCTGAAACGATATTCTATAAAGGTGAAGACATAATATACTATGAACATATAAAGCAGCACCAGTGTGAACCAATACCCTCCTTTTGTCTGCGAATGAAACTTTTCAACTATTGCACCCTCTATATTGGACGGACATAGTATTATTATTGACACAAAGAAGAATACTATTGTAGGAACAATCTGGATACGTATCTTTTTTGCTGTCATGGAATAAAACTCACGAAAACTCCAAGTAGCATTGGCCTTGTAGGCAAGGAAACCACTTATAAAGAAAAATAGCGGCATCCTGAACAAGACAAGGAAAGGCATGGAAGAAGATAACTTTGGAGTTTCGCCAAACCCTTGTAATGCAACATGGTAAGCAACTACCAGAATCATCGTAAAACCACGCATGGCATCAATCCATTCCAGACGTGGTTTCTTTGTTATGTAGTTCGTTTGTTCCACAATTATAGACTTTAGTCTATGCAAAGTTAAAATAAAAAAGTAACTTAAACTAATTTTTATTGATTTTTCGTACCTTTGCAGATGACAACAGGATAGAGACATGCCTATCAAAGAATAAAACCATAACGCATATCATACATCATGCAATATACAGATTCAGAACTAACTCGTTTACACCAGACGCTTTACGAAATACTTGCAGAGGTGGTACGTGTTTGTGACAAACACAACATTCACTATTTCATCACAGGTGGAACTGCCATAGGAGCATATTTTTGGAAGAAGATACTACCTTGGGATGATGACATAGACATAGGTATGTTTCGTTCTGATTATGAGAAATTCATAGAAATTGCCCCAAAAGAGCTTGGGAAAGATTTCTTTCTGCAGACACCCGATAGCGACCCACACGTTCCATTCTTTTTCATAAAGGTTCGAATGAATGATACAGAATTTTGTGAATCTACATTCCAGCATATAGATATGCACCAAGGAATGTATGTTGACATCTTCCCTTTTGATAAAATTCCTAATCATCGCTTTTTGGAAAAACTACAACACAACATCCTTTTTTTCTTTAATGGGCTATTCATCGCGAAGGAAATATGGCAATGGAAGTATTGTGGACACTGTGATACAGAAATCCCTCGTCCTCGTGGATTTATCCCTTGTCTCATGACAAGACTGTTGATTACAATCTTCTCGAAAAAAAACATTTTTAGAATTATGCAAAAAACACAAATGTTTTTCAATGGTTGCGAGAGATTGACCTATTGCAAAAATATCATAACGAAAAATGAGAAAGTACTCATTGATGATATTCTTCATCCACAAACAGTTCAACTTGGGGACTTACATGTCAATGCTGCAAGAGACCTCCTTGCATACTTGACAAATCATTATGGAAAAGTACAAAAAGACATACCTGCAGAGATGAGGACAAACCATCGTCCTGACCATCTTAAATTTAAGGATTAACAAGATTAGAAAAAGTAATTCAAGAAAGCTCTAACCTCTAACCTCTAACCTCTAACCTCTCAGCTCCTAAACGACTTGAGTTATACATCTCAATATATCGTTTAGCCACAACTGCCTCTGTATAGTTTTCCATTACCTTGGTACGTGCATTCTCACACAGACACTCTTTGTCCATATTCTCCAGCACCCACGTTATGCCTTTTGCAAGATCTTGAGCATTACGATATTCTGCCACGTAGCCATTTCTCTTATGGTCTATCATCTCAGGTATTCCCCCTGTATTGAAACCCACGCATGGTGTCCCACACGACATGGCTTCCATGATGGTATTCGGCAAATTATCCTGCATGGAAGGAGTAACAAAGACATCGGCTGCATTATACACATCCGCCATATCCTTTTCGTTGCCGACATAATTAAGACAGTGTATCGGCATCGGCAACATGTCCTTATATATTTCAGCCTTTCCACCGAGAATAATGATAGAGTATTCACAGTCCTGCAGGTATTGGCAAGCATCAATAAGATAACTCATCCCCTTGCGGGTATCTGTCGTTTTCATTGAACAGAACAGAATGAGTTTTTTATCCAACGGCAGATTGAACTTTTTCCTCACTTCATTCTTGTTCAAAGGTATGAAGACGTCTGTATCTATCGCATTCGGAATATTGGTTATATGATTTCCTGCCAAAAGACCACTCTTTCTTGCCATGTCCGCCATCCACTGGCTGCATCCTACAAAACGTATATCTGCATTTCTGAAAAGTGTTTTTTTCTTTTCGAAATATGTTGCCGACAGGTCATTATGTCTTTGGCACATCAATTGTGGGCAGTCACAGCAACCTTTCCAATACTTTTCACAACCATTTGCATAATGACACACACCAGTAAATGCCCACATATCATGCATTGTCCATATTATCGGTTTGCCACTTTCAAGAATCTTCCTCAGTCCAACCAATGACAGAAATCCTTGGTTTATCCAATGAAGATGAATGATATCTGCGTCCTTAAACTCTTTTGTATTGGTCACATCCTCGCCGCAATTGGCTATAGAAACATCAAAAAGTCCTTTTCTTTTGAAACCGTTGTGCATCCATATCACGAAACGTTCAAAATAAAAAGCTGGAAACTTTTTCTTCCTTGTCAACATACGACACTGGATGCCCGACTGCTTGTTCAAGGCTTTCATCAGACGACTTGCAGCAATGGCTGCACCGCCTACATGGTCAGAAGTATTTAATATCAGAATATTCATCACAACAACTCTGGCAACTGAAACAGTTTTGTTCCGTTACTACCTTTAATCAATATGCTATATCCTTTCGGTTTATCCTCACTTATTGCACTCTTTACCTCTTCTACATCTTTAAACTTACGGTATCTGCAATCCGTTTTGCTAAAGGCATCACCAACGAGCCATACCAAAGCAGAATTGAGTGAATCATTTTGAGCGATAAAATCAACAATTTTTTGATGTTCAGCATCACTAATACTTCCCAATTCACGCATCTCACCAAGAACAAGCATTTTATTATCCACTTTCATGTCACAAAAGTTTTTCAATGCAGCCATCATACTGGTAGGATTTGCATTGTAAGTATCAATTATCAATGTATTATCTTTCGTCTTCTGCAACTGAGAACGATTGTTGGAAGGGATATATTCTGCCAATGCCTTGCAGATGTCATCATCGCTGACTTCAAAATGTTTTCCTATAGTAGCAGCGGCAAGACAATTACAAAGATTGTAACTACCTATAAGATGAGTATCTATTTCTCTCCCTTCATATTCCATCCTTAGGAATGGGTCACATGCTATCACGTGTCCATTATTTCCATATTTTATCTGCTGAAGACCATCGGCAATATTCGTAAGATGTTCGTTTGTCTCATCTATAAATATTGGACATTGTTTTTCGTCAGTACTATGCTGACGGAGATAATCATACAGTTCCCCTTTGGTTTTTATCACTCCCTCAAAACTGCCGAAACCCTCGATATGAGCCTTGCCTACATTCGTTATTATGCCAAAATCGGGTTCAACGATATTGACCAAAGTTTTTATTTCGCCAGGATGATTAGCACCCATCTCAATGACTGCAAACTCATGCTCTGGTTTCAACTGCAACAGTGTTTTCGGCACGCCTATATGATTATTAAAATTGCCTTGTGTATAGAGGATATTATACTTGCGAGAAAGAACTGTCGCAATGAGTTCCTTCGTTGTTGTCTTACCATTTGTTCCGGTGATACCAATAATTTTTGTACCAAGTTGGCGTCTGTGATAATTTGCTAGTTGTTGCAGAGTTGTCAATACATCACCAACCAAAATCATCCTGTCATCGCTGTGATTTTGCAGAACTTGCTTATCATCTATTACAGCATAACTGCATCCTTTCTCAAGTGCTATGGCTGCATATTGGTTTCCATCAAAACTAGCTCCTTTAAGTGCAAAAAACATGCTTCCTGTCGGACATTCACGACTATCTGTAGTGATAATAGGATTATTCTGAAACAGTTTGTATAAATCTGATATCTGCATACTTTTGTCTATGTTAAATTTTCCGCGACAAATTTAATAAATAATAAATAATTATTTCTTATCTTTGCATGGAAATATGGCAAGAGAAGACAAACTGCAGATAATGGGCATACTCAATGTCACACCTGATTCCTTTTATTCTGAATCCAGAAAACAGACGGAGAAAGAGATAGGAGTTCGTACAGAGGAAATCTTTGAACAGGGTGGCGACATCATTGACGTGGGGGCTGTTTCCACACGTCCAGGAGCATCTACCATATCTGAAGAAGAGGAAATGACCCGATTGAAATTGGCTCTGAATATCGTAAAGAAGATTAAAAACGATGCTGTAATATCTGTTGATACAGCACGAGCATCCATAGCACGTTTTGTTGTGGAAGAAATGGGAGTTTCTATAATCAATGATATCAGTGGAGGAAAAGACAGTCAAATGTTTACAACGATATCAGCAATTCATATTCCTTATATATTGACATCTTCTGCTGCTGACATCAAAACCATGAAAAGTGATTTTGAAAAAAACATCGCCCTATTGAATCAATATGGACACGATTCCATCATTCTCGATCCGGGGTTCGGCTTTGGCAAGACATTAGAAGACAATTTTCATATCCTTAACGATATGGAAGAGTTACATACTTTCGGTTTGCCTATCCTCGTAGGACTATCACGTAAGTCTATGATTTACAACACACTCCACTGCACTCCAGATGAGGCTCTAAATGGTACGACAGTTCTCAACACTATTGCATTATGCAAAGGAGCATCAATACTGCGTGTGCATGACATCAAAGAGGCCGCCGAAGCCATAAAATTGTATCAACATTTATAATATTACAACTATGTTAGCATTTTGGGATTTTACAGTACTGGACGTTATTGACATCTTCTGCGTAGCATTATTGATGTTCTATGTTTACAATAAGATGCGGAAGTCTCGTGCCCTCAACATATTCATAGGAATAATAATCTTCATCCTCATTTGGATTCTTGTATCTCATGTCCTACAGATGCCTTTGATGGGGTCTTTGCTTGATAAGTTGACTAGTGTCGGACTGATTGCAATCATAGTTATCTTTCAAGACGAGATACGACATTTCTTCTATACATTGGGAGCATCACAGAATGGATTGAAGAAATTCCTTCACAATAGTCATCTAAAGTCATCTGACAAGAAAAGAAAAGACAACATTATGGCTCTTGTCATAGCATGCAGAAATATGTCAAGGAGCAAAACCGGTGCACTAATTGTCTTGGAACGCAACGTGCATCTAGATGAATTCATCAACTCTGGGGAGAAATTCAATGCAGAAATAAACCAACGTCTTATCGAAAACATTTTTTTCAAAAATTCACCACTTCATGACGGTGCATTGATAATTAGCGACCAACGTATCAAAGCTGCCAGTTGCATACTTCCTGTTTCCCATAACACAAACATTCCTGAAAATTTCGGTTTGCGACATCGTTCTGCTCTCGGTATATCCGAAATATCGGATGCTATTGTCATTGTGGTATCAGAAGAAACAGGCTTCATAACTGTTGCTATGGAAGATAAATTCATCATCAAACTTACTGACGAAGAACTGGAAAGCCTGCTTGACAAAGAACTCAAATAAATTATATCTTAATTAAAAATACAATACATTATGGATTTATTACAATCAATCATCAATCGTGCGAAAAGCAACAAACAACGTATCGTTCTCCCCGAAGCGGAAGAAGAACGTACCTTGAAAGCCGCCGATAAAGTTCTCGCCGACGATATTGCCGACCTCATACTCATTGGTAACCCAGGAAAGGTACATGCGCTTGCAGACAGCTGTGGGCTACATAACATAGACAAAGCCACACTCATTGACCCTGAGAATTTCAACAAGAGCGAGGAGTATGCTGAGAAACTAGCCGAACTGCGCAAAAGCAAAGGTATGACCATTGAAGAGGCTCGCAAGTTGGTTAAGAACCCTCTCTATCTAGGATGTATGATAATCAAGAATGGTGATGCTGATGGTCAGATTTCTGGAGCATTGAGCACTACTGGTGAAACTCTGCGTCCTGCTCTACAGATTATCAAGACTGCACCGGGCATCACGTGTGTCAGTGGGGCTATGTTGCTTATCACAAATCAACCGCAATATGGAGAAAATGGAATTGTTGTAGTGGCAGACGTAGCGGTAACACCTATGCCTGATGCTGACCAGTTGGCACAGATTGCTGTATGTACTGCACAGACAGCCAAGAGTGTTGCTGGTTTCACCGATCCACGTGTAGCTATGATGAGTTTCTCTACGAAAGGAAGTGCAAAACATGAAGTCGTAGATAAAGTCGTGGAAGCAACAAGACTGGCAAAAGAAAAAGACCCTTCACTGAAGGTTGACGGAGAACTGCAGGCTGATGCTTCTCTTGTTCCATCAGTGGGCTCAAGCAAAGCACCGGGCAGCGACATTGCTGGTAAGGCAAATGTTCTTGTATTCCCTAATCTCGAAGCAGGAAACATAGGTTACAAACTCGTACAGCGTCTTGGTGGTGCTGAGGCTCTCGGTCCTATACTGCAAGGTATAGCACGACCTGTCAATGACCTCTCACGTGGATGCTCTGTTGACGACATATATAAGTTGGTAGCAATAACAGCCTGTCAGGCACAGGATGCAAAATAAAAAAATCGACAATGAAAATATTAGTATTAAACTGTGGTAGTTCATCCATAAAATACAAATTGTACAATATGGACGACCAGTCGGTAATGGCGGCTGGTGGCATTGAAAGAGTTGGGATGCCCGATTCTTTCAACCTCGTAAAACTTCCTGATGGAAGCAAGAAAAAACTCATGCACGACATTCCGGAGCATACGGAAGGCATAAAGTTCATTTTTGAATGCCTTACCGATCCAGAGATTGGTGCTATCAAAGACCTCAAAGAAATAGATGCTGTCGGACATCGTGTTGTTCACGGTGGAGAGAAATTCAGTCAGAGTGTACTCATCACTGATGAAGTCATCAAACAGGTTGAGGAATGTACTGATTTGGCACCACTTCACAACCCTGCAAACCTCAAGGGTATCGCTGCCGTCAGCAAACTCATGCCGGGACTCCCACAGGTAGGTGTCTTCGACACGGCGTTCCATCAGACAATGCCTGACTTTGCCTATATGTATGCTGTTCCTTATGACATGTATGAGAAATATGGTGTGCGTCGCTATGGATTCCACGGAACATCACACCGTTATGTATCGGCACGTGCATGCGAATTTCTTGGTGTCAAGGCAGAAGAAAAAAGAGTCATCACATGCCACATCGGTAATGGTGGTTCTCTTGCTGCTGTCAAGTTTGGCAAATGTATGGACACATCTATGGGACTCACACCACTCGAAGGTCTTATGATGGGTACACGCAGTGGCGACATTGATGGTGGGGCCATCACATTCATCGCTGAAAAGGAGCATCTTGACCTAAAAGGCATATCAACTCTTCTCAATAAGAAAAGCGGTCTTCTCGGCATTTCAGGACTGTCATCCGACATGCGTGACGTAACGGATGCGGCTAATAACGGCGACAAGAAAGCACAGCTTGCTCTCGACATGTATTTCTACCGAATAAAGAAATATATCGGTGCATACGCAGCTGCTATGGGTGGTGTTGACATCATCGTATTCACAGCTGGTGTTGGCGAAAACCAAACAGACATGCGTGAGATAATATGCAACAATCTGGAGTGGATGGGAGTCAAGTTGGACAACAAGAAAAATGCCAGCATCCACGGCGAAGAAGCCATCCTCTCAACATCAGATTCAAAGGTGACCGTAGTATGCATACCTACTGACGAAGAACTGGTGATAGCACAAGACACTCTCGCCCTCACCAAGCATTAAGCCATGCTTATACGAAGACTGATAAGGAAGATAAAAGGTATTGGACACCGATGGGGATTCGGTGTCCAGTCGCCTTTTGCATATCAGTTCACAAAAATGCTGTTCAGCAAGCCACGCAGAAGATATAGTAGAAATACATCTAAAAACATCATCACGAGCATTCAGCAATGGCAGGAAGACAATCATCGTAACACCATCATCACTGATGTTGATGAGCGTTCAAAGATAGAAAACAGCATTGACAACATGGATGATGATGCGCTACTGATTATAAGAGGTATATACCGCAACAGGTCATCATACCGTTACTGGAAAGAATTACTCCTACGGGAGAAGATACGGATATCCTTCGACCTCTACTACGTGGGGGTGATATCTATTCGCCACGGACTGTCAAAACATAATTATATAATTAATTATTAAACCTCAAAAC
>JAGHTI010000056.1 GCA_018065415.1 Candidatus Equicola stercoris | reverse complement strand
TAACATAACATTGACTTACTTTTTATAAAACTTTATTATTAACACAACTTATTTTTTTATGATGAAAACAGTAAAATTTTTTGCAGGGTTACTCATATGTATCTCTGTAATGGTTCTGTCTTCGTGTGCTGAAGGTTGTGATGATAGTGAACGTTTCTCAAGCGATGTTCAGAATGCTCAGTTGAGTTCTCCTGAAATCGACAAGAGTTGTTTTACTACCGTTACATCTGCCAGTGGTGCAGAACTCGTGAAATTTACCTGGCCGTTAGTGAAGGGTGCTGGTGGATATTATTGTAGAGTATCCAGTCTTGACAATCCTGAAGAGCCAGAGGTATTAGTTGACACTCTTATTGACGGACTTACCGTTCTGTTCGATAAGGCTGAGGACACAAATTATCTCTGTGAGGTGACGACACTCGGTAATGAAAAACTGAATAATGCTGGTGCTGACGCTCCGTCAGTATTCACTTATTCAACATTGATAGAGGCTATCAAGATTCCTGAAGGTAATGACATTTCAGAATTTATCGGAAAGTACATTACAGAAAACAAGGAGGAGTTGGATCAGAAGTATCAGGAAGACCCTAACAACTACAAGTTGGCTTTCGAACTTGAAGGAGGAAAGACTTACACGATGAATGATTCTATAGATTTCCTCGGTTATCCTGCAGTATTGCGTGGTGACAAACAGGCTCATGCTATCGTGGAAATGGGCGAAAAGGCTTTCTTCTCTTGCTGGAGATCAATGAAGATTCAGTGGCTCACTCTCAATGCCGCAAAGATTACAAATGGTGTGCTGACGATGCCTGCTACTCCTGAGCCAAGTATCCTATCTTCTACGGGACAGTATATCGTTAAGTCTGTTATCTTCCAAGAATGTGAAATCAACGACTTGACAAAATATATTGCATACGACAACAAGCAAAAATATTGTATCGAAGACCTCGAATACATCGGTTGTAACATTAAAGTAGATCATCAGAATACATTATTCTACTTCAGTTTGGGCAGTTATATCAAATTCGGTCTCACTAACTGTACATTATGGAGTACTACACAAACTAATAAAATGTTTGTAAACTTCGGTGGTAATGCTGGTAAGAAGATTAAAAATCTTGATGATGTCCTGTACAATACATCTTTATTCAAATTCAATAACTGTACGGTGTACAACATAGGATATAGTGTTAAATGGGCTAGTTGGGGACAGTATTCTGGAAAACCAGATGTCACTATGGATATTCAAAATGTTATTTTTGTTAACTGTGGTCTCAAGAAAATCCTTGAAAGTACTACTGCTAATGGTAACAACACACTTATCTATAGTAATAATACTTATTGGTATGATGGCGAAGAGGTAATCGAAGATGAACGCTTTACAAAAGGTGTTCCTACTTTGAAGACAGACCCTGGATTTGCTGACCCGGACAATGGTGATTTCACCATAAGCGGTGCAGACCAGTTGAAGTTCAAGACCGGTGACCCTCGTTGGATAAAGTAATGTAAAATGTACAATAATGAATAATAATATGAAAAGAATAGTATTATCAATCATCGCCTTGATGTGCATTTCATTATCTACATTTGCACAAAACAAGGTAACTGGAACTGTTGTTGATGAAACGGGCGAACCTATCATCGGTGCAACAGTAAAGATTGTAGGTCAGACAACAGGTGGTACTGTTACAGACCTCAATGGTAATTATTCTATTGCCGCACCTAAAGGCAGTAAGGTTTCAATCTCTTATATTGGTTACACTACTCAGACTGTCGTTCCTGGCGGGGAGGTAAAGATGAAACCAGACGCACAGAACCTTGACGAGGTAGTGGTAGTAGGTTATGGTACGCAGAAGAAAGCTCATTTGACCGGTTCTATTGCAACTGTGCCGATGGATGAGATTACAGACCTGTCATCAGGTGGTCTGGCAAGTACGTTGTCAGGTCTCATCAATGGTGTTAGTGTAAGCGGTGGTCAGGGCCGTCCTGGCGAAAATGCTACAATACGTATCCGTGATACTAATGACCTTGGTGAGGTAGGTGTAACATCACAGTCTCCTCTCTACGTCATTGACGGATATATCTATCCTAATGACATGAAGGTTGGTAACGGTTATCAAAACCTCGGTGAAGAAGCTTTCAACAACCTTGACCCTAATGAAGTAGAAAATATTTCAGTACTGAAAGATGCTGCAGCAGCCGTTTATGGTGCACGTGCAGCAAACGGTGTCGTCCTCGTTACCACAAAGAAAGGTAAGGTTGGCGTTCCTCGCATCTCTTATTCTGGACAGTATGGTTTCACAGGTGCCGTATCAACTCCTAAGATGCTGGATTCTTACCAGTGGGGACGTCTGTACAATGCAGTTGCTGCAGCAGACCCTAAGAACACTACTCTGAACCATCTTACAGGACTCTATCAGGCAGACGAACTTGAGGCAATGAAAGACCTCAATTATGACTTGTTAGACAAGAACTGGAAGACAGGTGCAACATACAAGCATGGTATCAACATCAGTGGTGGTACAGACAACGTAAACTACTTTGGTAACGTTTCTTACTTTACACAGGACGGTAATCTCGGCAAGTTGGATTACAGCCGCTGGAACTACCGTGCAGGTATTGATGTGAAGATAAACAAATGGATTAAGGCAAACCTTACTGTTTCCGGTGACTACGGTAAGAAAAACAAACCTCTCGTAAAGGTTGGTAGTGAAAACATTGAAAACGAATATCGTTATCTCCTTGCCCGTCCACGTTATATTCCAGAATATGTTAACGGTTATCCTATAGCATCTTACGGTATCAACAACTCTGAGACATCAAAGGCTGATAATTATCATTACGATGTTCTGCAGAACAATGGTGACTATAGTGAAACTAAGACGAACAATACTACTATCAATACTGGCATCGACCTCGACATGGGCTTCTGGAAACCTTTGAAGGGTTTGAACCTCAAATTCACTTACTCAAAGAGTATCAACAACTCAAAGGGCAACCAGTATGGATCTGCTTACACTCTCTATCAGATGGTTAACCGTACAGGTAGCGGTGCTCACCTCTATACTCCAGTTAATGGAGAGATTGACTTGAGCGAAGATAACTTCAAACCTATCCTGCTGAACAATGGTGATTTCCTCAGCCGTGACATGACGCGTGCAGACAGTTACCAGATGAACTTCACAGCCGCTTACAACCGTGAATTCGGAAAACACACTGTAGGTGCTCTGTTCTCAGTAGAAAAGTCTGAAAGCGAAAGTGAATATCTGATGGGTAAGGTTGGTCAGCCATACGAATTCACAACTGGTCAGTCTAATTCTGCATCAGGTGAACAGACAACAGACTTCAAGCGTGCTGAAGCTGGTACTTTGTCATACATCGGTCGTATCAACTATGCTTATGAGAACAAATACCTCTTCGAATTCCTCTTCCGTGCTGATGCTTCTACGAAGTTTGCACCAGAAAACTTCTGGGGTTACTTCCCTTCAGTATCTGCAGGTTGGGTAATGTCTGAGGAAAAATGGTTCCAGAAAGCTCTTCCTTGGGTTGACTTCCTGAAACTCCGTGCATCTTACGGTCTTACTGGTCGTGATAATACTGCAGCATGGCAGTGGATGCAGGTATATGCACAGGATGCTGACCGCGGTGTTATCTTCGGCGAAGGTACCAATATCGCAACAGGAAACCGTATTACTATCAATAAGGTGAACTCTGCTGTAAACCGTGACGTTCACTGGGACAAATCTTATAAATTCAATGCAGGTATCGATTTAAGCGTACTGCAGAAACGTTTAGGTTTCACTATCGACTACTACTATGTACGTAACCGTGAGATGTTGATGAACATTGCACAGAACGTAGCAGGTACAATAGGTACACAATCTGCAGCCATCAACCTCGGTGAAATGGATAACTGGGGATGGGAGTTTGGTATCAACTGGAAAGACAAAGTTGGCGAGCATTTCAAATATCACGTTGGTGTTAACACTGGTTATACAGACAACGAAGTACTCGTTATGGACTGGAAAACAGATTATCTCTATCGTCAAATCAGACCAGGTGGACGTTCAGATGTTGGTACATGGGGCCTGCAGTGTCTGGGAATGTTCCGCAGTTTCCAAGATATCGAAGAATATTTCGACAAATATCAGATTACCTCTTATATGGGTATGTCAAAAGACGAAGTACGTCCTGGTATGTTGATTTACAAGGATGTACGTGGTCCACAGCAACCAGATGGAAGTGCAGCAGGTCCTGATGGAATTGTTGATGCAGAAAATGACCTTGTAAGACTTTCTGACCGTGCAAATCCTTATGGCTTCACTTTGAACTTCGGATGTGAATACAAGAGATTTTCACTCACAGGCCAGCTGTCAGCAAGTTGGGGTGGTTACAAAACAATACCTACATTTGCTCTCAAGACTTCTATGATTTCTGGCAGTTCTATTGAAAATACCAACATGCCTTCATTCTGGAATGCTGACAATATGTATTCATATCAGGATATCGTTGACGGCAGCGGAAATGTTGTCGTTGAAGCAAACAGAGATGCACAATATCCAAACTTGGCATACGGTATTAACTCACAGGCTTCTACATTCTGGCGTATCAACGACGCAAGAGTAACCCTCAGCCGTCTGACCCTCGCTTATTCTCTTCCTACAAAATGGATTAAGAACATTGGTGTCCAGAGCTGTCGTTTCAATGTTACAGGACAGAACCTCCTGAGTCTCTACAATGACTACCCTGATAAGTTCATTGATCCGATGATGAGCTATGGAAGTTACCCTACACTTAGAAAATTCACTCTTGGTGTAAACATTTCATTCTAATAAATAGGAGATTTGCAATATGAAAAAAATAAATATTTTTAGTATCAGTTCTTTGCTGTTAACCTTAGTGTTTTTAGCATCTTGTTCTGACAGTTTTCTCGAAGACAAAAGGAACTATGATAATGTAAATACCGGTATTTATGATTACTATAGTGGATGTGAAGGACGTCTCAATGACCTCTATTCATGGTGTCTGCCAAATACTAACAGCAGCCTTACATGGAGAAATCCTTCTGTAGGTGATGCTGACGATGCCGGTAAATCAACAGAAGAATATTCTGGTTTCAGTGCTTTCGTAAATCCTGAAAATCCTCTTACATCTATGAGTGGAACTATTGTTCCTGATTATTTCCAGAATCAGTTGAATAACATCCAGGAATCTGTATGGGGACGTATCCGTAACATCAACGACTTTATGAAAGGTGTTAATGGAGGTTCTCTCTCTCAGGATGAAAAAGATGAGTTTATAGGACAGGCATTGTTCTTCCGTGCTTGGTGCTATTATAATCTCGTTAAATGGTATGGTGGTGTACCTATCGTAACAGAAGTCCTTGAACCTGTTGAAGGCAACTATACTCCACGTTCTTCTGTAAAGAGTTGCATCGAATTTATTGTTGATGACCTCAATGAGGCTGCAAAACGTCTTGAGAAGGCTACTTGCAATGGTGGATGGCCAAGCAATAAATGGGGACATGTAACATCAGGTACTGCATTGGCTCTCAAGGGTCGTGTATTGTTGTGGTGGTGTTCTCCTATCTTCAACCGTAGTAATGATGTAAATCGCTGGAAAGAGGCTTACGAAGAGATGGCAAAAGATCTTATCACAATTCAAGCTTGCGGATATGGTTTGTATCAAACTGCAAACAACATAAATGGATCTGATTTTGCTGCTATGTTCTGCCAGCCTGGTAAAAATCCTGAAGCAGTATTCGTTACATTATATAATAACATTACAACTTCGGGACTTACCCAGAAAAATAATCCTTGGGAGCGTGGTGTTCGTCCAGGAAATACTACTGGTAGCGGTAAGAATCCTTCTGCTATGTTAGTAGATATGTTCCCTATGAAAGATGGTAAGTGTCCTGGCACACTACTTGATAATTATACAAAATTAGAAAAATCATCTATAGAATATAAAGCAGAATATCCTTTCGTTGGACGTGATCCACGTTTCTATCGTACATTCGCTTTCCCTGGCGTACGCTGGGCTTACAATGGTGATGCTTCTGAAAAAGATCCTTACAATCCAAATGATGGTGCAAACTATGCTCTTTGGAACTATGTATGGTACACCGAAGAAAGTGCACTTGATGATCCAGAAAGTAGTGAATGTTATGGTGCAGACAACCTTCTTAAGAATGCAAAGGGTATGTATGTACGCAAACGTTCTGATGACCTTGACGTAAACAGCCCACTCTATTCTTGGGATATACTCCAAAGTGGAGGTGGCTTTGCATGTTCTGCAGCACCTTATATAGAATTGCGTTATGCTGAGGTTCTCCTTAACCTTGCAGAGGTAGCATGTGGTGCTGGTCAGACAGAAGTTGCAATACAGTTCCTGCGTCAGATACGTCAGAGAGTAGGTTATACTGGTGATTGTGGCATTCCTGACGGAATGAAACAAGATGTATGTATGAGTGCTGTTCTCTATGAACGTCAGATAGAACTTGCGTATGAAGGAAAGCGTTTTGATGATATGCGCCGTTGGATGTTGTTTGATGGAGGTGCAGAGAAAGTAGAGGGCGCCCCTGAATCATGGACTCTCACAGGATGGGATGGCAACACTTGTACTTGGTTAGGCTTCAAATCTTTCAATGGACAGCGTCGTGAAAATATTGAATTCCGTACTGCTGGAGAGGGTGACGATTATGCCATAGGTGGAACAACATACGATTCTGATCCACTTGTCGTTTCAGGTGAAAATCGTTGTGCTCCTATTGACCTCAGAAAGGAACTCGATGAAGATGGACAGACAGCGAATTTACAATCATGGTATGAAAATTATCTGAAACGTAAAACTAAGAAAGGTGACTCTTATGACCAAAATCATATTCCTCTGTATATCAAATTCCTTCCAAGATATTATTTCCTTGGTCTCTCTAAGGGAGCACAAAGTAATAATAAGCAAATAGGTCAAACTATTGGATGGGAAGATAATAACAATGGTGGAGCAATGGGAACATTTGATCCATTCGTTGGGGAAAATGAAAATAATTAATAATTAATCTTTCCCATAAAAAAGGGGTTCGATTTTTTGTCGAACCCTTTTTTTATTTAACTCCTTTCAAGCATTCTCTCAATAGGAATTATGGCTTTTTGCCGCAATGTTTCATCAATTTCTATCGCTGGTGACTCTGTTTTTAATGCTGCATATAAATTTTCAAGTGTGTTCATTTTCATATACTCACAATTATTTATATCCAAAGCAGAAATAAATATCTTTTCAGGATAGAGTCTTTTTAATTCATAAAATATTCCAGGTTCTGTAACAATGATAAATTCGTTTGTTAACACACCAAAATTTTCTATTTCTTTTATTATCTGTGCAGTACTTCCTATTATATCCGCTAATTGTAATATATCTTCTTTACATTCAGGATGAGCAAGAATTTTTGCATTAGGATGTTTTTCTTTTAGTTCAATAATTTTTTCCCTTGAATAACGTCCATGTACATGACATCCACCATCCCATAATATCATATTACGTCCTGTTACCTTATTTATATAAGAACCGAGATTTTTATCAGGGCAGAAAAGTAATTTTTCATCTTTTGGAAAACTATCTATAATCTTCTTTGCATTTCCTGATGTGACACATATATATGATAGAGCCTTTACCTCAGCCGTAGTATTTACATAACTTACTACTTTAACATCCTTATTGTTTTCTAAAAATACTTTCAAATCAGAAGCATTACAACTGTCTGCAAGACTGCAACCTGCATTAAGGTCAGGAATAAGTACTTTTTTGTCTGGACATAATATCTTACATGTCTCAGCCATAAAGTTTACACCACACATCACTAATATACTTGCATCTGTAGTAGTAGCATACCGAGCAAGAGCAAGACTGTCACCTATATAATCAGCAACTTCCTGTATTTCATCTTTTGTATAGTAGTGTGCTAATATTATAGCATTTTTAGTTTTACACAAATTTTTTATTTCTTCTTTTATATTCATATTTTTTATTTTTTAAAATATAAGAATGATAAGTATGATAG
>JAGHTI010000034.1 GCA_018065415.1 Candidatus Equicola stercoris | reverse complement strand
CGCCTACGATACGCTTCGCTACGATACGAACAGAGTTCTACGATACACTGCGTTACGATACACTGCGTTACAATGGTTATCGTAGTGAAACATATCGTTATAGTTATAGTTTATCTCGTTCATCGTCATACTTGCATAAAGTTATCGTAGTGAAACGTATCGTAGCCAAAGGCGTATCGTAGTGAAACGTATCGTTTTTAATTATTAATTATTAATTATTAATTTTGTTATCACTATCGTTTCCGTTATCGTTATATTTTGTACCTTTGCCACACATACAAGTATGACAAGATGGAAAAGATTGCAAGTTTTAAGATAGACCATACCACTCTGCAACGTGGGGTGTATGTGTCACGACAAGATACTATGTCCAATGGCGAGAAGATAACGACTTATGATATTAGAGTCAAGGAACCAAACCGTGAGCCAGCTATGACACCAGAGGTGGCACATACCATAGAACATCTTGCTGCTACATATCTGCGTAATGATGAAGAGTGGAAAGACAAGATAGTCTATTTCGGTCCTATGGGGTGCCTGACAGGCTTCTATCTTTTGATGAAAGGAGATTACTCAACGGAACAGATAAGACCATTGCTCATTGAAACCTTCCGTTTCATGTCGGAGTTTGTGGGGGAGATACCAGGAGCAACGGCACACGACTGCGGAAACTGGCTTCTTCACGACTTGGAAGGGGCGAAAAGGGAATCAGGGATATTTTTGGCACAGACATTGCAGGGATAACTATAGTTAATAGCTATTGAAAGAATATGAAAAAAGACGAGTTAAGGCTTGCGCAACGTTTTTTTGCTCATCTTGCAGAGTTGCGTGATGCTATGGGACTTACCGACGAAGATGAGGAAAAAGAAGATGCTATACCGTCGGGAAATCTCCATTCCAACATGAACCATACTACAACACGACAGCAGAAGACTAAGACTCCGATGCTGGACCGTTTCGGTACTGACCTGACACAGAAGGCAAAGGATAATGAACTGGATGCCGTGGTTGGACGTGAAAAGGAAATAGAACGTGTGATACAGATTCTGTGTCGCCGTAAAAAGAATAATCCTGTGCTTATCGGAGAACCCGGAGTGGGGAAGAGTGCCATCGTGGAAGGACTGGCTTTGCGTATTGCCAACAAGGAGACCTCACCAGTGTTATACAACAAGAAGGTGGTAAACCTCGACCTCTCTGCTATTGTCGCTGGAACAAAATACAGAGGACAGTTTGAAGAACGCATCCATCAGTTGATAAAGGAACTAGAAGAAAACAAAGATATCATAGTGTTCATTGATGAGATACACACCATGATGGGAGCCGGCAACGTGCAAGGGGGTATGGATGCGGCTAACATCATGAAACCAGCCTTGGCACGGGGAATGATACAGTGTATCGGTGCTACGACGCTTGATGAATACCGTAAGTCAATAGAGAAAGACGGTGCTCTGGAACGCAGATTCCAAAAGGTGCAGGTGGAGCAGAATACGAAGGAGGAGACTCTGCAGATACTGCATCAGATAAAGTCGTATTATGAAAACTATCATAATGTACGTTATACCGATGAGGCTGTCGAGGCTTGTGTAAACCTTACGGATAGGTATATCTCCGACCGCAGTTTCCCTGATAAGGCCATCGATGCTATGGACGAGGTGGGCTCACGCATCCACCTGTCTTCTGCCGAAACTCCACCAGAGATGATTGAGAAGGAAAAGCAGATAGTGGACATCCGTGAGAAGAAGGAACGTGCTGCGACAGAACAAAACTTTGAGATGGCTGCCGAATGCCGTGACTTAGAAGAGAGATATGAACGTGAACTGGCTGAGATGCAGCAGGACTTTGTCAATGGCAACAATGTGCAGGCAACGACCATCACGGCTGCCGATGTGGCTGACGTGGTGTCGAAGATGAGTGGAGTGCCTGTTCAACGTATGGTACAGACAGAGACGGTACGCATAAAGGGCATACGTGAAAACCTTTTGCATGATGTGGTGGCACAAGATAAAGCTATCGATACTCTTGTTCGAAGCATTCAACGCAACCGTCTTGGACTCAAAGAACCTAACCGCCCTGTTGGCGTGTTCATGTTTCTTGGTCCTACCGGTGTAGGAAAGACGTATCTTGCCAAGAAACTCGCAGAATATATGTTCGGCTCTGCAGATGCACTGATACGTATCAACATGAACGAGTATTCAGAGAGTTTCAATATCTCACGTCTCATAGGCTCACCTCCAGGATATGTGGGCTACGAGGAGAGTGGCGAACTGACAGAGAAGGTTCGTCGTCATCCTTATTCAATAGTGTTGTTTGATGAGATAGAAAAGGCTCATGGCAATGTGTTCAACCTTCTGTTGCAAGTTTTGGATGAAGGAAAGATAACTGATGGCAGCGGCAGGAACATTGATTTCCGCAACACGGTAATCATCATGACGAGTAATGTCGGTACACGACAACTCAAAGACTTCGGCAGGGGAATAGGATTTACTGCCAGCGGTATGCAGAATGGTGTAGCTGTCAACGACAAGGATAAGGCTTATGCTCGCGATGTGATAAAGAAATCTTTGGAAAAACAATTCTCTCCAGAATTTCTTAATCGTCTCGATGAAATCATCACTTTTGACCAGTTGGATAAAGATGCACTGGAGAAGATTGTTGACTTGGAAGTGGACTTGCTTACACGGCGTGTGGCATTGCTCGGTTATCATCTTATGCTGACCGAAAAGGCAAAGGAGTTTATCGCCGACAAGGGCTATGATGTGCAGTTCGGAGCGCGTCCGCTGAAGAGGGCATTACAGACCTATGTGGAAGATGGGTTTGGCGAACTCGTGATGAATGAAACGGTTGCTGTCGGTGACACCATAGAAGCCGACTGTGACGAGAAAAAGGAAAAACTGACATTCAAAATAAATAATTGATAAAGGTTTAAAAGTTTAAGAGTTTAAAAGTCAAAAAGTCAAAGAGTCTAAGAGTCTAAAAGTCTAAGAGTCGAAAACTCACAGACCTCTCAGACCTCTCAGACCTCTCAGACCTCTCAAACCTCACAGACCCCTCAGACCTCTCAGACCCCTCAGACCTCTAAAGTACAACCGCAAAACCGTATAACCGTAAAAATAAATAACAATGCAGAGTAGAATTATCATTGGTGTCGATGTCGGCATAAGTACGACAAAGATAGTTGGAATCAGAAACGGAAAGGTGTTGGCACCTGTAGGCATCACAGCAACAGACCCAGTGTCGTCTCTATATGGTGCTTTTGGCAAGTATCTGTATGACAATGATATCAAACTGGAAGATATAGAGAAGGTGATGATAACTGGTGTCGGTGCAGGATATGTAAAACCAGATATCTTTGGGTGTATTACGGAAAAGGTGGACGAATATGTGGCTGACGCACTTGGTGCTGCATATAAGTCTGAGATAGACAAGATGATTGTCGTCAGCATGGGGACGGGTACGACCTACGTCAAGAAGGATGGCGACGAGATAGAACACCTCGGTGGAATCGGTCTTGGAGGCGGTGCCCTGCAGGGACTGTCACGTGTCATCTTGAAAACGGACAATATAAATGAGGTGGAAAAGATGGCGGAGAAGGGCGACATCTCCAAAGTGGACTTGCTCATCGGCGACATCAGTAAATCTCCGCTCCCCAACCTACCAGTAGATGTCACCGCATCACTTTTGGCAAAGGTGCAGACGAATTCAAGACAGGAAGACTTGGCACTTGGCATCATCCATGCCGTATTGCAGACAATAGGCAGTTGTGCTGTCTTCACAGCACTGCATACGGACATAAAGAATTTTGTTATGATAGGCAACCTCAGCCTGTTACCACAGTGTAAGATGGCATTCGGTGAATTGGAAAGACTTTATGGTGTGCGTTTCCACATACCGCCATTCTCACAGTTCCGTACTGCCATAGGTGCAGCACTTTATGGTATCAAGGCGGAATAAAACAAAAAAACTAATCAAATTTATTTGATTCATTTGTTTTTTTTATTACCTTTGCAACGTTCTTAGAAAAAGAACGGATGCAAAGGCTTTTTTTGCCTATTGCTGTAGGGGACTTCTTCTTTCGACCCATAAAGAAAGATTAGCCACAGGCTATCAAAAGATTGATGTTGTTAAACAACGCTATATATACATACGGGATAGCAATGAGGAGATGAAGAAAACATTTCCACGATATATTGTGTAACAATGGATAAGTACGAAATACCTCTCGCAAATGAATAGTTTTAACCTCTCGCAAATGATTTTTAAAAACAAAAACATTAAAAACAGCATGAAAGAAAAGATGTCTGCTTATCATCAGCCATTGATGCTGAATCCGAACAAATTTCCTTGTGAGACAAGCTTACAGATAAATTTGTTCA
>JAGHTI010000065.1 GCA_018065415.1 Candidatus Equicola stercoris | reverse complement strand
CCCAGTTTCTTTATCAGTTTGCTCATCAGGGATTCATCAAGGTCTATCTTCCTGTTCTTGAAACGGCGTTCAATGAGTTCCTTGGCAAAACTGCTTTCTTTTGATTCCAGTTCATTCAGCGACTGCCTTATCTTTCCTCGTGCATGGGTGGTGGTGGCAATCTTTAGCCATTCTTTTTTAGGCGTCTGATTGTTGTTTGTGATGACGGCAATCTCATCACCGCTACACAGTTCGTAACGTATCGTGATATTCTTTCCATTAGCCTTTCCTCCAGTACACTTATTGCCGATGTTTGTATGTATGCGATAGGCAAAGTCAAGTAGTGTGCTGCCTTTTGGAAAACGTAACAGGTCGCCTTTGGGAGTGAAGATATATACATTGTTATCATTGGCTGAGTTACCTTCCAACCCTTTATATCGCCAATGAGAGGCAATACCATTTTCGGCAATGTCGTCCATGCGCACAGTACGAATCTGTACTTCCACCCATTTGTCTTCAGGACCAAGTACTGTTATGTGCAGACTCTCATAACCATTGCTTTTCGGGACGGATAACCAATCGCGCAATCGTTTCGTGTTCGGTTGGTACATGTCCGTTATGATGGAGTATGCCTGCCAGCATTGGAATTTCTCCCTGTCAAGAGGTGCATCAATGATTACGCGTATGGCAAAGAGGTCATAGATTCCCTCAACGCCCACCTGTTGCTTCTTCATTTTCTGCCAGATGGAGTGTATGCTCTTAGTACGTGCCTTGATATGGAAATGCAGTCCTGCCTTCATGAGGGCATTTTCCACCGGTTTGACAAACTTTTCTATGTAAGCATTACGGTGTTCGCGTGATTCATGCAGTTTGTCTTTTATGAGGTAATAGGCATCATGCTCAAGGTATTTGAGAGAATAGTCTTCCAGTTCTCTTTTCAGATTATAGAGTCCTACCTGATGAACTAACGGTGCATAGATGTATGCTGCTTCCTTTGCTGCCTCAATGTTTTCTCCTTGGCGTAGCGTTTCAAGGATGTCTGCCGCCTTGACGATGACAGTCTTCATACTGCCTGCATAGGAAAGTAACAGGTTTCGATAGTTGTCGCTGTCCATGACGGGCTTTCTGTCGTACAACGCTTGAATCTGTTCTAATCCGTGCGCTATGACTGCCTTGTCTTCATCATTGACACTGTCGAGATATGGCGCAGCAAGTGTCAACAGTCTGTCCAAATCTTTCTCCATCGTCAGTATGCTATTGTTAGTTTTACCAGTTCTATATAAGATGTTGTACTCTTTATGATGCGGAAATGGTAACGTCCTGCCTTCACCATGTCGTTAACTTTCGGGAAACTCTCATAGACATGCAGTATCAGTCCACCAATAGTTTGGTATTCTTCGCTCTCTGGTAGGTTCAGTCCAAACTCGCTGTTCACATTGCCTATCTCCATTCTTCCGCTAAACAGATATTCTGCACCGACGCCGTTTTTGTCTCCTTCTTTGATTTTTTTAGAGATGATATTATCTTTATCGTGCTCATCTTCTATCTCTCCGAAGATTTCTTCCACAAGGTCTTCAAGAGCGACGATGCCAGCAGTACCGCCAAATTCATCTACTACAACTCCGAGAGTTTTCTTTTCTTCCATAAACCGTTTCATCAGTTTCGGTGCTGTTATTATCTCCGGAACGATAGGCATCGTTATCAGCGATAGCTCTTTCTTTTCCAGTAGTTCACACACTGGAGTGCCTGTCTGGATATATTTTGATGGTAGTCGGAACAATTCTGACGAATGTATGTATCCTTCGATGTTGTCGATGTCCTCATTATATACTATTATCTTCGATCTTCCACTTTCTACAAACGACTGCAGTAATTCGTTTACGGTTGTCTTTCTTTCGATGCCTGTTATCTCTGTACGTGGCACCATACAGTCTCGTATCTTCGTGTTTGTGAAGTCGAGAGCATTTTGGAAAATTTTTACTTCGTCATTTATCTCATCATCATTTTTTGCATTTTCCACGACAGATGTTACTAGGTGGTCGAGATCTACTCTTGAGAATGTCGTATTCTTGTCGCTCTTGTCTGTTTTTACCCCTGCGAGGTGCAGTAGCAGATGTGAGCAAAGGGTTGCAAATTGTGAAATTGGATACAATATCCAGTATATGATGTAAGTAGGAATGGCGAAAATAGTCAGCATGCGGTTAGGGTTGATGCGGAACAATGTCTTTGGTAGAAACTCGCCAGTAAAGAGCACTATGATGGTACTCAGTATCGTGTCTGCCGGCACTTTTATTCCCTCTGACATTCCATAGAATATAGTACTGTCAAAAAGTGCTGCAATGAGAATACCATATACTACAAGGACGATGTTGTTACCAACGAGCATCGTAGAAATGAATGTGTTGGAATGCGTGTAGAAAAAATGCAGGATATTCTGTGAGATACCATTTTTTTCGGTTCTATCCATTTCTGCAATCATCTTGTTGCTACTCACGAAAGCAATTTCCATTCCCGAGAAGAAAGCGGAAAACAAGAGGGATATTATCGTTCCTATTACTATCAATTTGGTTATACGGTTTTGCGGTTATACGGTGTGGCCGTTGGTCGTTTACATTTTTCTGCGTGAAAGCATAATCTGCTTACGTGCCAAACTGTCTGACTTTGTTATTACCGACTTTGGACGTGCCTTTGGCGCTGCATGTGGCTTCAGGCTTACCGTCACGTTGGAGTCGTTGGCAGCATCGTTGGATGGTGGCGGTGCCGGCTCATCCATCATGTCACCATAAGGGACAGCACCTTTGGCTGTGCTGATGCTGTAGTTTGTCATATACTCGTCACTTCGGAAACATGTTCCTTCCAACTGACGTTCTGGTGTGAACAGACGGGAATATTTGTTTGAATACAATTCGTGTGCCCGTTGGTCCCAGAACAACTCTTCGGAGTCGAAGACCATACCATTGGCAGAACGGATGTTTACTCTTCCGCGTAGTTCCCATAGCTGTGTCATGTTGTAATACCATGCCGTGTCAGCTGTTATGACGGCTGCTACCTGAAAGACTGAATCATATTGTTGTAGCAGGATGCCTTTCTCGAAAGCCCATCGTGGTGGAGTGGTCTTCTCATTAACTTCCCAACGTTCTGTCACAATACGGTATTTCATTACACCAGAATCAGAGATAAGGGTGTTGACACCATAACTCATCATGGTTGGCACCGAGTCTTTTTCTCCTATGGCTGGTGCAAGATGTTCCTTCTGTTTATCGCTGCATGACCAGATGATACACGCACAGAAGCATAATAATGTTATGTGTAGAATGCTACGCATCAGTCAAACTTCCACTTTGCAAACCAACGCTCGTTGAATGTCAGTCCGACAGTCAGGCGGAGATAGTTCTCCTTTATCAGATTGCTCATGCCGGAATGTACCCACTGCCCGCTGATGTTTAGTAGTGAACGACTGTTGTATGCATTTATTATTGGAATGCCGAAACCGAAACTCAAACCATATTCTTTTGGTCCATCAATGAGATTTTTGTTATGGTCGTAAACCTTTATGTACGGTGTAGCATAATATCCTCCCAGACGGTAGTGGACTCTATCAAGGAATCTGCGTGACAAGGCATTTGGAATCCATTCGCCACCCACAGCAATCTTGTGCCTGTCAAGCATAAGATCTTTTGTCTTGACATAGACGTTCTTCGTAGAAGATACCGACCTCAAATCTGGTGACTCTGTATCACCGAACTTATACATGGTGTAGTCGATACCTATGCTCCATTTGTCCTTGTGATGCCAGCCTACACCAGCACTTATGATGTGTGGTATAGAGTATGCGTCTCCCAAGCTGTAGGAGGTGGTGTCTGTCTTTACATCATAGGCATAGGCGGTATTGCCGAGGTTATGTCCCAGTGTGTAAGTTGCACCGATTACGATGCGGTCATCCTTTTTTATCGGTTGTTCGTACTGCAAACCAATATCGAAGGTGTAACTGTTTATGTTTGTAGAGTATATCCTGTTTAGTGATGTTGCGCTGGCGATGGAATGTGATGAGTGTACAGTCTTTGTCATGTCTCCCCACAGATAACCAGCATTAAAACCTATAGACAAACCTTTGAAAGGATTCCAACCCAAGCCGAGATATACTTCACGAATACCGCCACTACCATAGTAGTTGTTCTCATATACATCAAGGAACGGGTCTGAAATTGTTCCTTTCTGTGTGAAGTCATAACCGATATTCGTGAAAGGCACGATGCCGAAACTTGCACCCAGATGTTTTGCTACGCGGAAAGCAGCAACGACATATTCGAAATTTGCATTTTTTGCATTCGCCTTACTCCCGTTTTCCTCAATGTTCATGTTTTGTAGCGACAATGCTGCATCAAATATGAAACTCAAGGAGTCGATTTTTGAATACGATGCAGGATTCTGTACGTTAATGTAAGTTCCACTGCGGAAACCTTGTGCTACACCAGACATACCTCTGTTGAATCCCTGACTCCTGTCAGAGAGTATTCCGAGACCATACATGCTATAAGGGGAGTTAGTGCCACTCTGTGCATACCCTCTAGAGAGAACGCCCATCACAAGCACTATGCATATTATAA
>JAGHTI010000042.1 GCA_018065415.1 Candidatus Equicola stercoris | reverse complement strand
TCTTCACATATTGTAGGCCGCAACTTCAAGTTTTGTTGCTTGCACCTTGCAATATATTTACATTCTATCTTGCAGAAGCGAAAATAAATTGTTATCTTTGTTGTGTTGTAATTAATAGTTAAGATTATGAAATATACTTTGGTGAAACGAGGCGACCCTCGGGATAAAGACAGCAGTAAAAAGATCTTTGCTGTATTTCAGAGCAGTGGTACTGTTCGGTTGGAGTCTTCGAATATGTCGGACTCTATTTTTGGTGTGGATTGCAATTCCAAGCGTGGACGGGCAATAGAACTTGTAGATGAGCTGGCAAATCTCGTCAGGCATTATCTGAGATATGGTTACGAGGTGGACTTAGGACCGTTGGGTAAGTTTTCTCCTCATTTCGAGTGCAAAGGCTTGCCGGAAGACAAAGACCATCCTTTCGACCCTCACTCACAGATACGCAAGGTGACGACACGTTGGACGCCGAGCCTACTCCTTGAAAGTCTGGATGTACCGAAAGAGAGCTACCAAAAATGTGAGAAACGCAAAAGCTATCGGAAAAAGAAGCAATAGAGAAGGTTGAACGGTTTGAAAATTGATTTTTTGTTTTTCGTGAATTATTTGTAATTTTGCCAGTGTTAAATACAAATGTTAACCGATTATGCCAGAGATATGGACACTCCATTGATACTGAAAATAACAGAAGCAACATTTGTTGGCGATTATGTGCTCCGCCTTGTGTTCAATAATGGCGAAGTGAGGCTCTGTGACTTCCTTCCATTGGCACAAAAAGGAATCTGCACAAAATTACAGGACAAAAAATATTTTCGCAATTTCCGCCTTGATCCTTTCACGGTAGATTGGAACAATGAAATAGGATTTGCACCGGAGTTTCTTTTGCAACATTCGCAATCTGTGGAAGAATAAAATATCTTGTTTAAACACTTAAATTGATTATTTATTACTTCTAATAAATATAGAAATACGATTAACATCATAGAATTAAGTTCAAATGATAACGATTGAGAATTTGGCAGAATTGGTAAGACAAGTGTTCGATACTCGCGACCTTGCAAGTAATACCCGTTATAAGGCATTGGAAAAAGTCGTGCAATACATAAAGGATAACCATAAAGGAGACACTTTATGTTTATCTATGAGAAAATCTGATTTTGTAAAGAAATTTGAAGAATCAACGGGTAGTAGAAGTTGTGCGGCAAAAAGTGCAATCAATGAATTATATAATCAGTTTTCTAAGTTGGGGAATCCCATTGTTGCTAAAGGAACAAATGCTGTTATATGTGATAAATGTAATTTAGGCAAAGCCGATGAGAAGTTAGTGTATTTAATGGAGTCAAACTGTTTTAGAAAAGTAGGTGTGCTCAATAAAATGGACATTCCAGAAGATAAGGGTGTCTATGCTATACGGATAGATGATATTAATGCTATGCCAAATGATTTTGCAAAAATATTGAAAGATAGAAATCACAATCTTTTGTATATTGGTATAACAAAATCAAATTTAAGACAGAGATTATGGGAAGAAGAACTTCATTTGAAGAGACCTGCAACATTTTTTAGAAGTATTGGAGCAATACTCGGCTTTATGCCACCAAAGGGATCTTTAAGCAACACTACAAGTAGAAATTATAGATTTAGTAGAGATGATGAAAGAAGGATTATCCAATGGATGGAGAATCATCTCTTGGTTAATTTTATATCTTTGGATTGTGATATAGATAAAGCAGAAGATTATTTGATAAAAACATATAAGCCTCTAATAAATATTTCCAAGAATCCTTGTAAATTGGCCATTCTTGAAGAATTACGAAATAAATGTGTTGAATTCGGAAGAGATAACTTTAATCTCAATCCTTAAATTGAGCTACATCAAGACAACTGACGACAAACCGAATGTAAACAAATTTATTTGATTTACTGAGGTGCGGAGGAAGAAAACAAAAGTTAATGTACTAACTTTGACCTTCGGTTTACACTAACTTTGACCTCCGGTCGAAATTAGGCTACATCAAGACAATACCTTCAAAACGAAGTTTTTTCCCGATTTGAAATAATGAATAATCGGAGTAAACTCCATTTTTCATCCTTCCAAATCGGAAATAAATAAAATTTATTTTGGTATTGTCCTTGATTTGCACTAACTTTGTGACACTTTTTAAATATAAACTTGAAATCTATGAGTATATTTTCAAAATTGTTTGGCAGGAAAGGCGGACAGCAGAAAGTGAAAATAGGTGGTATGGAAGATTTTATGACACTCATACGAGTGTATTTCCAGTCTGTCATGGCGGCTGACTTGGGTATTACCAATATGGCTGCACTTCCAGACCTCCGCGTTTTCAAGGCTACACTGAAAGTGCCGACAGTAAACAATAAACTGGGCGTAGGCGAGAAAAGCCGTTGCCGTAAGATGCTCAAGGACCTTTATAACATGGATGATGCTTTCTGCAAGGAGATAGACAATTCCGTAAAGAAGAACTGTCGCCGAGTGCAGGATATACAAGCGTATATGTATCAGTTCCAAGCTTATACACAGGACCTTTTGATGCTGACAACAAATCTAATGAAGTTCAAACTCCGCATGCCTTCTTTCCTGAAGTCTGCTTTGTATCAGATGACGGAAAAGACGGTCAATGACCTATTTAATAAAAATGACTATAAGGATGCAGGAGTGATGAAGACTTGTTTGACCATAAGGCAGATAAATAACAAGTTGCAGTTCTCGCAGAAGTGGACAACAGATTTTATCTACCGTGTGGTAATGCTTGCAAAAAAAGAAAAACAGCCTAAGACAGAATGACTCCTGAAGAGAAAGCGAGGCAATTGTTTGAAACTCGTGTACGTCAACTTATCCTCACTTATCGCGAACAGAAAGATGCCAATGTGGCACTCCGCGAAAAGTTGAAAGAAAAGGAAAGGGATATAGACGAGTTGAGGACTCGTGTGGCACAGATGCAAGATGATTTTAATGCCTTGAAGATAGCCCGTATGGTGGAACTGGAAACAAAGGATTTGGAGATGGCAAAGAAACGTCTGGGAAATCTCGTACGCGAGGTGAACCATTGCATCACGCTGATAAAGGAGAGCAAAGAATAAGCATCATGGAGGATAAACTGACGATAACACTCAACATTGCAGGAAAGCATATCCCTCTTACCATTTCTCGCGAACAAGAGGAGATGTACCGTAAAGCAGGTATTCTCATCAATGAGAAATTAGCAGTTTATGCTAACATATATCCAAATAGAGACAATGAGACGATATTGCAGATGGCACTCATTGATATTGCCGTACATTATTCGGCAGCAAAAGATAGAAACGATGCGGAACCATACGAGCAACTGTTGAAAAATATGACGTCAGAGATAGAGGATGCTCTGAGAAATTGATAATTGATAATTAAACTTTAATATAATATGAATGTAGTCTTAATAATAATAGCACTTGTTGTTGGAATAGTAGCAGGATATGCTCTGTTCTTGTTTGTAATAAAAGGAAAGAAGAACAGTATTCTTACAGATGCTGCACGGGAGGCAGAAGTGCTGAAAGAGAAGAAACTCCTTGAGGTAAAGGAACAGTTTTTGAACAAGAAGTCTGAGTTTGAAAAGGTACAGAATCAGCATAATCATGATATGCAGATACGTGAGAACCAGTTCCGTCAGCGTGAGCAGACCATCTCCCAAAAGGAACAGGAGCTGACTCAACGTCGTCAGGAGGTGGAGACTCTTGCTGTCAACATGGACAACCAAAAGAAACTCCTCGCAATGAAGGAGGAAGAACTGAAGAAACTGGAGTTGCAGGAACGTGAGAAACTGGAGAAGATTGGCGGTCTCTCTGCAGAAGATGCAAAGGCTCGTCTTGTGGAGTCTCTGAAAGAGGAGGCACGTACTGACGCACAGGCATATATCAATGAGATAGTGGAAGATGCCAAGCTCAATGCCACGCAGGAAGCAAAGAAGATTGTCATTCAGACCATACAGCGTGTTGGTGCTGAGGCTGCTGTGGAAAACTCTGTTTCCGTATTCCATATAGATAATGATGAAGTGAAGGGTAGAATCATCGGTCGTGAAGGTCGTAATATCCGTGCTCTTGAGGCTGCTGCAGGTGTCGAGATTGTTGTTGATGACACTCCAGAGGCTATCGTCATCAGTGCCTTCGACCCTATACGACGTGAGGTGTGCCGTCTGGCTTTGCATCAGTTGGTTGCCGATGGACGCATACATCCAGGACGTATCGAGGAAGTGGTAGCAAAAGTGAAAAAACAGTTGGATGAAGAAATTATCGAAACGGGTAAACGTACTGCTATAGACCTTGGTGTACATGGTCTGCATCCAGAACTAGTACGTGCCATAGGTAAAATGAAATATCGTTCTTCATACGGACAGAACCTGTTGCAACATGCTCGCGAGACAGCAAATCTCTGTGGAGTGATGGCGGCAGAACTGGGACTAAACCCGAAAAAGGCGAAACGTGCCGGCTTGCTTCATGACATCGGTAAGGTGCCAGACGAACAACTGGAGTTGCCACATGCTGTTTGGGGAGCACAGTTTGCTGAAAAATATCATGAGAAACCAGATATCTGCAATGCCATCGGTGCCCACCATGATGAGATGGAGATGGAGACACTTTTGGCTCCTATAGTACAGGTATGTGATGCTATCTCTGGTGCCCGTCCAGGAGCACGCCGTGAAATCGTTGAGGCTTACATCAAGCGTCTCAACGACCTCGAGGCAATAGCAATGAGTTATCCTGGTGTGACTAAGACGTATGCCATTCAAGCTGGTCGTGAGCTACGTGTCATAGTAGGTGCTGATAAGATGAACGATGCCGAGGCAGAGGCTCTAAGTGGCGAGATTGCAAATAAGATACAGACAGAGATGACGTATCCAGGACAGGTCAAGATTACTGTCATCCGTGAGATACGCTCGGTAGCTTTCGCAAAATAAGGAAAAATAAATCTGCTGACGATGAAGAAACACTATATATTTATGTTCATCGTGGTGATGGGAATACTCATCCTAACGGATAGTTTCCTCATCACAGCAGGGGTGTTGGTGCTGCTATTGCTCGCCATAGCTCTGATAAATCAGCGGAGACACCGACAAGAACTGCAGCGAAAACTGGATGAGAAAAGGCAGAATTGATTTATGTCAGTTACCAGACAGAAAAATCGAAAAAAAATGTGATTGAATTCCACGAAAAAGAGATTTTTTTGTAACTTCGCAACCGCAGAAAAATGAATGTATAATTAAAACTTTTATAAAATAAAAGAAAAATGATAAAAATTGGTATTAATGGTTTCGGTCGTATTGGCCGTTTCGTATTCCGTGCTTCTCTTGAAGAAGGTAACAAGAATGATGTTCAGGTTGTAGGTATCAATGACCTCTGCCCAGTGGATTATCTAGCATACATGCTGAAATATGACACTATGCATGGTCAGTTTGAAGGTACTATCGAAGCAGACGTTGAAAAATCACAACTCATCGTCAATGGTAATGTAATCCGCGTCACAGCAGAGAAAGACCCTGCTCAGTTGAAGTGGAATGAAATCGGTGCAGAATATGTTGTTGAATCAACTGGACTGTTCCTGACAAAAGAAAAGTCACAGGCTCATATCGAAGCTGGTGCAAAGTATGTTGTAATGTCAGCTCCTTCAAAGGATGACACTCCAATGTTCGTATGTGGTGTTAATGATGATAAATACGTAAAGGGTACACAGTTCGTTTCTAATGCTTCTTGTACTACAAACTGTCTTGCTCCTATAGCAAAGGTTCTGAATGACAAGTTCGGTATCACAGATGGTTTGATGACAACTGTTCACTCTACAACTGCAACTCAGAAAACTGTTGACGGTCCTTCAATGAAAGACTGGCGTGGAGGTCGTGCTGCAAGTGGCAACATAATCCCTTCTTCAACAGGTGCTGCAAAGGCTGTCGGTAAGGTCATCCCTGAACTGAATGGTAAACTGACAGGTATGTCAATGCGTGTTCCTACTCTTGACGTATCAGTTGTTGACCTCACTGTAAACCTCGCAAAACCTGCTACATACGCAGAAATTTGCAAGGCTATGAAAGATGCTTCTGAAGGCGAGCTCAAGGGTATCCTTGGATATACAGAAGATGCTGTTGTTTCATCAGACTTCCTCGGTGATCCTCGCACTTCTATCTTCGATGCTAAGGCTGGTATCGCCCTTACAGATACTTTCGTAAAGGTTGTATCATGGTACGACAATGAGATTGGTTATTCTCACAAGGTAATCGAACTCATCAAGCGTATGGCAAAAGTAAACGGATAATAATACATCCGATGTTATATCATTAAGGCATCCTTCTTCAAGGGTGCCTTAATCATTAAAACAGAAAATATCTTATGCGGTTTTACGGTTATGCGGTTTTACGGTTATACGGTTGTACTTTAGAGGTCTAAGGGGTCTGAGGGGTCTGAGGGGTTAGACTTTTAGACTCTTTGACTTTTAGACTCTTTGACTTTTATTTATTTACTAATGGATGTTATAGGAAAATATGAATTTCTTGCAGAACCGTTTCGTTGTGATTTCAATGGACGGTTGATGTATTCCACTCTGGGCAATTATATGCTCAATGCTGCCGACTACCAATCGTCGGAACGCGGTTTCGGATGGAATGAACTGAAGAGGGAAAACAAGGCATGGGTGCTGTCGCGTTTCGTCATGGAGATGTCGGAGATGCCAGGACCTTACGACCGTTTCGACATTGCTACATGGGTAGAGAGTGCCATGAGGTATTTCACATACCGTAACTGGTCTGTCATTGGTAAGGATGGTAAGGTATATGGTTACGGGACAAGTGTGTGGGCAATGATAGACCTCACTACACGGCAACCAGCAGACATTTTCTCTGTTAACGATGGTAGGATAAGGAATTTTGTATCGCCTGATGACAAGGTGCCTATTGACTCACCGTCACGAGTGAAGATGGACGGAAAGAATGCCACGTTGATTCGTGAGATAGATGTCACATACAGCGACCTTGACGTAAACGGACATGTGAACAGTATAAGGTATATAGAGCATGTCCTCGACTTGTTTCCTACACAGTGGCACCAGTTAAACCATATTACACGCATAGAGGTGGCTTATGTGGCGGAAAGTCATTATGGCGACCGTCTGCGTTTTTATGAAGAACGTCAGGATGACAATAGTAAGTGTTTTATGATTACCCGTCTCAATGATGATACTGAACAGGAGGTCGTAAGATGCAGGATTGTTTATCCTCTGCACACATCGCAGATGTGACAGTCGTGGTCGTTCTTTTCCCCTAGATAGCGTAATAGTTGGCGTGAGCGACACACCTGATTATTGGTGGCATATTCCAGCATTGCATTTATCCTTTTGGTATATTCCTCCTTGCGTTGATCATAAACATCCTTAGAGAGGACTATCTGTTCCGTCTCCACGCGGTCGCGTGCGTATATTATATAAGGAGTGTTTCTTCGTGGAATGAACGAGGCCATGTGGGTGCTGTTGAGATATTTCAATAGGAGATATACTTGATGTTCCTCCAATCCCGTTTTGTGTGCTATGAATGCTTCGTCTATGTGTTGGTAGTCTGAAAAGATTCCAGGGTAGTTGCGTAGCAGGCACATCACCACCTCGTTGCTGTTCTCTGTGACATCATCAAGTTTGTATAGTTCGTTTCTGCTAATCGTAAACATAAAGCGTGTGTTGGCATTTTGGTTTACATCATAATGCAGATATCCTGCACGTTGCAGAATGTGCAAAGACGACTCAACCTTGATAGGGTGGTGCTTAAAGATGGTGCAGAACTTCTCATTGTTAAACTCGTAGATACATCCTTGCCCGTCACCAACAGCCATCTGGTAGAACGAGGCAATGTCCTCATATACGTTGCGTATATACTCCTTTTCTGGAAAGTTGTCGCTGATGCGTCGAAGCAGTTTTCCGTGATCGTTGTTATTATACAGCATTACTGCATACGACTTCTCTCCATCACGTCCCGCACGTCCTGCTTCTTGGAAATATGCCTCTATAGAGTCAGGGATGTCATAGTGTATCACCAGTCGCACATTCGGCTTGTCTATACCCATGCCGAAAGCATTGGTGGCAACCATAACACGTATCTCATCGTTCTGCCATTGTCGTTGGCGCATATCCTTGTCCGTATTGTCCAGACCAGCATGGAAGAAAGTACTCTTTACTCCCATTTTGTTGAGTTCTTCCGCCACATCCTTTGACGTCTTGCGTGCGTGCACATACACTATCGCCGCACCCTCCACGCTGTTCAATATGTGAACCATCTCGCCAAGTTTGTTCTGTGTGTTGCGTACCACATAAGCAAGGTTCTTGCGTTCAAAACTCATCTTAAAGACATTCTTCTTCTTGAACAGCAGTCGTTCTTGAATGTCATCGACAACAGCTGGCGTCGCAGTCGCTGTTAGAGCCAGCACAGGCACAGAAGGATGGATGTCGCGTATCTGTGCAATCTCCAGATATGACGGACGGAAGTCATAACCCCACTGGCATATACAATGTGCCTCATCGACAACGATGAAACTGATGTCCATGTGAGAAAATTTTATTTGAAACAATTCGGAAGAAAGACGTTCTGGCGAAACATACAAAATCTTTATTCCACCATAGATGGCATTTTCAAGCGTCTTCATAATCTCGTCATGCGACATGCCAGTATAGATGGCAGACGCCAAGATACCACGTTTACGCAGCGATACCACTTGGTCTTTCATCAGGGCTATCAGCGGTGTGATGACGATGCACACACCCTCTTTCATCAAAGCAGGAACTTGAAAGGTGATAGACTTTCCCCCACCTGTAGGCATGAGTCCGAGTGTGTCCTTACCTTCAAGGATGCTTCCTATGATATCCTCTTGAATACCACGAAACGAATCATACCCCCATACCTTCTTGAGAAGGGCGGATGTCTTCGATCTGAAGTTGGATTCCTCCATGTTTGTAAGTGTTCTCCTCTATAGTATAGGCAATGTCGAAACTGCTCTTTGACTTGATGAAATGAGCATGCTCACTCTGCTTGAAGGCGATGCCGTCCATGACATTGCTGGAGCAGGAATCTATGAGTTCCAGTTTGATGTGCTCTTGTTCTCTTCCTACAACCTTACTCGTGCCGTAGTCATAGACACCGAGAGTACAGAACAGTGGTTTCTCGTTCATCGGTCCGAAAGGTTCGAAGTGTTTAATGTCGTTGCGGAGTTTGTTGGTGATAGATTTGAAATCCAGCTTTCCGCAGATATGTAGGGTGGCTTCTTTCTGTTCTGGCAAGATATGCTCATCTACGTAAGCACAGAAACGGTGGCGGAACTCCGTAATGTTTTCCACCTTCAGTGTAAGCCCAGCAGCGTAAGTGTGCCCTCCGAAGTTTTCCAGAATATCCTTGCAACTCTCTATCGCCTTGTAGATGTCAAAACCATCCACAGATCGTGCTGATCCTATGGCATAGTCACCACTGCGAGTCAGTATTATCGTAGGACGTACATACAGTTCCGTTAGTCGTGAGGCAACAATGCCGATGACACCCCTCGTCCAGTTCTCGTCGTATAGCACCAGTGAGTTAAGGTTATCCTTGTATTTGTTTGACAGCTCTGTAACGATGTCGTTAGCTTCTTCTGTCATGTGCTTGTCAATGTCCCTGCGTTGCTCGTTATATTCATTCACGTTTCGAGCCATCTCTAGAGCCTTATCATAGTCGGTCTCTATCAGTAAATCTACAGTCTCGCTTCCGTTCTGTACACGTCCAGAAGCATTTATGCGTGGCCCAATCTTGAATGTGATGTCGTTGATTGTTATCTCCTTATCCGTCAGACCGCACGTCTCCATTATAGCCTTTAATGCTATTGACGGAGCATTGTTCAGTTGTCGCATACCATGGAAACACAGAATCCTGTTTTCGTCCGTTATCGGCACAAGGTCAGAGACGATGCTCAGTGCACAAAGGTCAAGCATAGGAATTAGTTTCTTGAACGGAATGCCGTTGCTTTTTGCGAATCCCTGCATCAGTTTGAATCCCACGCCGCATCCCGATAGATGTTCGAAAGGATAGGTGTTATCCTTGCGTTTTGGGTCGAGAACGGCAACAGCCTCTGGTAAGTCATCATCTGGCATGTGATGGTCACAGACGATGAAGTCGATGCCCATCTTCTTTGCTGCAGCAATCTGTTCGTTAGCCTTAATACCACTGTCAAGGATGATGATGAGTTTTATGTCCATCTCCCGAGCATACTCTAGTGCCTTGTCACTCACCCCATATCCATCCTCATAACGGTCAGGAATGTAATAGTCAATCTTTGAATAGAACTGTCGCAAAAATTTATATACCAAGGCGACAGCTGTACATCCATCTACATCATAGTCACCATACACGAGAATGTTCTCTTTTCTTCCCAAAGCAGCATTCAGCCTGTCCACAGCCTTGTCCATGTCGTTCATTAGGAACGGGTCATAGAGGTTGGGTAGTTGTGGTCGGAAGAAACGTTTCGCCTCGTCAAGCGTTTTTATGCCGCGTTGCATCAGTAGTTGAGCAATAATCGGGCTTTTCCCCAATTCCGCTGCCAACTCTTCAGCCGCCTGTATCTCGTTTGATGTAGGTGGTTTGTAATCCCATTTGAAATGCATTTATATATTAGTTTTTATTCTTTCCTTTTTTAAAAATAGGCACTATTAAGCCAATTTGGGTACTAAATTACTGCTTTTCTCCCTTATCCCCAAATTTGTAAACAAATTTTAATAAAAGACCTCAGAAACACCTTAACTTGAATCCGTCGCAAATGTTGCATTTCAATACAGCGATGAGCAACAAAATAGCCTCCCGTCATAGGAGGCTATTTTGTTTGTTTATGTTTGAAATGGTTATCTTCTTAGATTCCCAATTTTTTGCGGATGTCCTTAGGGATGGCGTTCTTGTTTACGAGGTAGTCCATGGTATTGGCACAGATGAATGTCTTTGTCATGTACCAGATTCCTTTATATTCTCCAGCCTTGCCCCATGAGTTCTTAACGATGTAATACTCTTTTCCATTCTGGTCTTTGGCAATGCCATAGATGAGCATGCCGTGGTCATCGGTGAGTTCCCAGTTGTCGAAACGTGCCTGACGCATCTCCTGTGTCGGTACTATCTCTGGCACGTTACATCCTAGTGAGTCGAGTTTGCTTGACTTTGCTGTCTTAGTAAGTTTGAGCCATTTTGCCATATCGCTACCAGATAGAGATGATGTTGCCTTGTCGTCAACAGCATAAGCGAGTCCCTGACGTGTGAAGCCGTCTTCAGACACATCGCCACCCCATGCTACGGTGTATCCGTTCATGATAGCATTGTCGATGATTCTCATCATATCGTCCATTGGCACATTGTAAGACAGTGGGAATCGCCAGTTGTCCTGTACCTCAACAGCAAACGATGTCCAGAATGGGTGATGAGTGTAAGATGTTACAGATACGTAGTCGTTCCAATCGAGTCCGAGTGATGCTGCGAATGTCTGCGGAGTGTATGTCTTACCATCGTATTTGAAAGTTTCTGGACATTTACCGAGATATGCATCGAGGATGCCTTGCAAGCCTACTTTCCACTGGTTTGAAATCTTCTTTGCTGGACTTTTTGCGATGGCTGCCACGTATGGTTCGAGTAGTCTGAAGAACTCGTTGAAGTTGTTGAGTGAGTCGCCATAGAGGCTACCAGCTGGTGGCATGGCGTCTTCAGGACAGATACCGTAGTGTTGCAGGCAGTAGAGTGGGTCGTATGCGCTACCTCCCTGTGAGAACTGGCAGTCGCCGTGGAAGCGTACAACCTGTATGGCACGATCCATATATGTGTGATTTGCTACGAAAGCTTCGCAGAGATCGTATTCCTTGCCTGTTTTCTTGAGAATCTCGCTTTCAAAGAATGAGAGTGTTGAGTATGCCCAGCACGTACCGCTACGGTTTTGGTCTTTGATACTGCTGATTTTGTTTTCTTTTACTACCGTAAACACTGGTTTGTTCGGGTTTACAGAGTCTTTCTTTGCCTTGTCGTCAGCCATACTACTTGTGGCTACGATGGCACAACAGATAAATAAAAATGTTTTTTTCATATTGTTAATAATTATCCCAGAAGTTTTTCCATTCCTGTTTTGCTACCTTGTCTTTTAGGGCAGGTGTATTCTTTTCAAATTCATCAAGTTTATTGACGTAGTACTCTCTGACATCTTTCCAATGGTAGTATGGTGCGCAGTCTGTAGGTATTGGCATAGTGGCTTCGTCTTCGTTCATCAATGCTTTGACGAGGATGTCCTTGTCGTTGATGTCCTTGCGGTAGAAGATGAGTTGTATGTTGGCTCCCATAGGGAAGATACGATAGTTTCGCCATGTGGCAGAAATATCGTCAACAGACGAGATGTCGTAGGAGTTATTGTTGTTGAGTTCCATGAGGCAAGATAGTGGTAGTACCATCGTCTCATGTCCATAGCGCAGTGTTGCGCCAGGGTGTTCGAGTAGCAGACAACTGTCGGCTTTCGTGATGAAGTCTTTCAGCAGGTTGCGCTGTACGTAAGGTGGAAGGCCATAGTTGTACTTGTTGCCTGTGAACCCGAGATACCAGAACATGTTGTTGCGTTCCCAATGGTTGTAAATCTCTTCTTCGGTGAAGATATCGTACATGTTGATGGTCTTGCGAGTCTCTTGGTTCTGGTTGATGCTAACAATCTTGAAGATATCTGAGACGAGTCTTGTTGCCTTGATACTGTCTCGTACGTATTTCTTGTCGTTAAACATCGCCTTCATGAGTCTGTCAGGAGAACAATGTTTCCGTGACCATTTTTGATATTCGTCTTTTGACTCTTTGGTGAGGCGGTATTTTTCTATCCAGTCGTTCCCGAGGTTCATGTAGTACATGTCATGATAGCTGGCATCGTGTTTTACCTGCAGTTTCGGGTTCATGGTGATGAGTTGATGCAGTGCATTTTCCATAGAGAGAATACATCGTATCACGATGGTGCTCCTTGCATCCACTACTGCAGAGTCTGCAAAGACCTCAGGACAGCGTTCAAACATACGGCGTGCAATATCCTTATGTTGCTGTGCTCCGAGCGGTGTCAGTTCGCCAGCTCTGTTTTTTGCCTCGTCATTCATTATGCTTATGCGACGCAGTACATCCTTGCCGAATGGTGTCATCTTGCCGAGTTCGTCGGCTTTCTGCAGAATGTCGATGACAGAGGTGTATTCTTTCGGTCCACAAAGAAATCTTGAACCATGTCTGCCATAGTGTGTGATATAAAATGGCTTTTTGTCTGCAGGTGCAGGCGTGAATGGTTTCTGTGGTCCTGGATAGGCATAGTGGTTGCTACCAGAACGATTGATGTCTGCTTTTATCTCCTCGCGTGCTGTCTGTGCTGTGCAGCATACAGATAGCATGACAACGATGAGTGAGAAATAAATTTTTTTCATATCTTTAACTGATTCCCATTTTTGACATTGCGGCATTCATCAGCATCTTGCCTTTTGAACCATTCATCATCTTCATCATCTTACGCATCTGGTCGAACTGTTTTACGAGTCGGTTTACGTCGTCCAGTTTCTTGCCAGAGCCTTTGGCAATGCGCATCTTCCTACTTGTGTTGATGATGTCAGGGTTTTCCCTTTCGGCAGGTGTCATGCTGTCTATGATGGCAACGATGCCGTCGAAAGCATTATTGTCGATGTCAACATCTTTTATCTGTTTTCCTACGCCAGGAATCATGCTGGCAAGGTCTTTGATGTTGCCCATCTTCTTTATCTGCTCAATCTGCTTCTTGAAGTCGTTGAAGTCGAATTTATTTTTTGCAATCTTTTTCGAGAGTCGTCTTGCTTCTTCCTCGTCGTACTGTTGCTGTGCACGTTCTACAAATGATACTACGTCGCCCATTCCGAGGATACGGTCTGCCATGCGGTCTGGATGGAAAACATCGATAGCTTCCATCTTCTCGCCTGTACCGATGAACATTATAGGTTTATCTACGACTGTGCGTATGGAAATGGCAGCACCTCCACGAGTGTCACCATCGAGTTTTGTAAGTATCACACCATCAATCTCAAGTCGTTCGTTGAATTCTTTTGCTGTGTTGACAGCATCCTGACCTGTCATGGCATCAACAACGAGCAGAGTGTCTTCAGGGTTGACAGCGTCTTTGATGTCTTTTATCTGTACCATGAGCTCTTCGTCAATGGACTGACGACCGGCAGTATCGACGATTACAACATCGTAACTCTTCTGCTTCGCCTCCTTGATGGCATTCTGTGCTACGGCGATAGGGTCAGTTGCTCCCTCTTCTATGTATATAGGGATGTCAATCTGTTCTGCCAGCACGCGCAATTGCTCCATGGCAGCAGGACGGAAGGTGTCACAGGCAGCGAGCAACGGCCTCTTGTGCATCTGCTTTTTCAGCATCAGTGCCAGTTTTCCACAGAATGTGGTCTTACCAGCACCATTGAGACCAGCCATGAGTATTACAGACGGACGGTTTTCTAATGACAATTCCTTGGCATTACCACCCATAAGGTCTGCCAATTCGTCATGGACAACCTTTACCATCAACTGGCTCGGCTTGATGGCTGTAAGCACGTTCATGCCCAGTGCTTTGTTCTTGACAGTGTCCGTGAATGTCTTTGCTACCTTGTAGTTGACATCGGCATCAAGCAATGCACGGCGCACATCTTTAAGAGTCTCTGCGACATTTATCTCGGTGATCTTTCCTTCACCTTTCAGTATCTTAAACGACCTGTCTAATCTTTCGGATAAATTCTCAAACATAGGAATGTTAGTTGTTTTTTTAGTCTGCAAAGATACGATTAAGTGAGCGATTTACCAAATTCATTTGAGTAAATCCGAGCGTGAGTATCTAAAACGATAAGTTAAAGATACGATTAAGTGAGCGATTTACCAAATCCATTTGGATAAATCCGAACGTGAGTATAAAACAATGACAAGTTTATAGCTTAGAGTTTAAAAGTTTAATGGTTTAAGAGTTTAGAGGAGGCTTCGCCTACGATACGCTTCGCTACGATACGAACAGAGTTCTACGATACACTGCGTTACGATACACTGCGTTACAATGGTTATCGTAGTGA
>JAGHTI010000062.1 GCA_018065415.1 Candidatus Equicola stercoris | reverse complement strand
TAAAAAGTTTGTTTTGTAGGTAGTACTGAGGTGAAGTGTAATTTCAACAAAGTAAAAAATAATTCAAATCGAAAACATAAACAAAAAAGACTCTGGAAATTTATTGCCTGAACTCGTATTAAGTTAGTGCAAAAAAACTAAATATAACGATATTTTAATCGCACACTTTTAAACACTTCTTGCCATTAACAATATAGATACCTTTTTTAAGATTTTCAAAGTTATTGATATTTCCTACACACTGTCCTTGAAGATTGTATATTAAGTGATACTTTTCTGTTTGGATGTTTGGCTGAGAGACACCTGTAAGACTTTCTTTTTCTTCAAGTATTCTGATTTGGTCATCCAACCAGAGTTGACGTTGGGAAAACCAATTGCGTGCTTCGGAGATATTGTCATAGATGTCAGAATGTATGTAGTCCCATCTTTTCGCATCAGCTTTTTTTGCTTCATTTATGGTTCCTGCCACTTCTGAAGTGCTAAGTGAATCAAGGTATTGGTTGATACCATTGAAAACATAATCGGCTGAATTGTTCCATTTTTGAATAAACGCTTTGCGAAATGATGATTTTTTTGAATCGAACAGCAACTTGAAATAGTAGCTAATGTCGTGAGCACGGACCCAGTTCTCTTTGTTCTCCATATGCATTATGGTGTCATAATCCCATAGATTAGGCATGAAGATTTTCGATGACGCTTTCGTGTCAAATAAAGCGAAATAGATGTTTGAACCCGCAAAATCGTATGTACCTAAAATATCATGTGCGAGAAGCCATGAAGCCCATGATTCAACGTCGATGTATTGATCGTAATCACCATCGGCAAGAAGAGTCTCTTCAAATGTATCAATCTTGTTCCTCAAGAAATAAATCTGTTCGTCAGTAAGATCTTCTGTGTCGGGGTATTTGAAGGTAGTTCCAAAGCAATACCAACTATTGATTGTTGTACGGAACGATACGTCTTCATTCCACCAGTAAGCATCAGATTCAAAAATATACCCCTCTTTCGACACATTTACTCTGCAGTCAGTATTGCGTTCTTCTGATTCAGTAAGTATGTATAATCCCCTATAAGACCCATTAAGGAATACATTTACCAACTTACCTTTAGGCTTAAAATGCATCCCCATCAGTTCGTTGATTTTAAGTCCAATTAGGGTGTTTATCTTTCTTTTTTCATCATTGATTAATAGCCAATCTTTGTCAATAAATTTATTGCCACGCATCAGCAAGTCGTCTTTCTTTTGCAATTTCAGTTTGTAGGGCTTCTTATCAACTAAAGCACTTGAATTTCCTCGAATTTTTATTGTCAGTCCACTTTCTTTCTGAACATATTCACCGCTGTTGTACAAGGTATCATTGTCTAGCACCATAATCATCTGTGCAGGCACTTTTGTTGCATTCTTGATGGTATATAGTAAACTATCTGAGCTATAAGATATCTCGTATGTCGGTTCCTCATTGTTTACCGTATTTATTATCAAGACCGGCAAGTTAATACTTCTTATTTCGTCTATTGATTGTGCATAAGACGAAAACACTATCAATGAAAGGAATAAAAAGAAAATGTTTTTTCTCATAAAGTATTTATTTCTTTTGTTAAAACAAAAAGACAAGGATAACAAACAAAAAACACCCCATGCTCTAAATAGAGAAGGGGTGCATTATAGTGTTAAAATTATTTATTTTAAGCCTAAAAGGCACTCCTTTATTGACAGAGTCCTAATCCTAATGGTACTCCTCATTACGGGACAGGCCCTATTCGTCGCAAGCAGAGATAGTATCAATATCTCTGTCGTCGCAAACAAAGATACTCAATCTTTGAAGCCTAAAGGCACTCCTTTATTGACTAAAGTCAAGTCGTCGCAAACAAAGATACTTAATCTTTGTCATGAATATACAAATCCCAACCAAGATAACTTTCGATAGCCTCTGCCAAGATGTCTTTTACCTTACCACGACATGCTGCAACATGGTGCTCAAAACCATTCTTGCAGATAAACTTCATGAGAGTCTGCAAATCGTTTACTTTTGTAACAGCGATACATCCGTCCATTCCGTATGGGTCGTTAGTGATTTCTCCTTCGCCTACGTAAGCCTTGATGCGTCCGAGCGTATCATCAGTAGAGATTCGGAAATAAGTAAAGTCACCTTCAGAAACCTTTGCACTTACAGCACCGAAGGTACGTACCTTTCCAAGTGTACGACCAAGAACACCAAGTGGTGCAAGGGCGAGATTTTTGTTGCCAACGAAAGACGCAGGGAAGTTTCCACAGTGTGTGCAGACGCATTTGTTGCGGTCATCAGCGAAGTTGTTGTTCCAGTCCATGATAGCTGATGCTTCCTTTGATGCAAGTGTGAGTGCAAGCATTGATACAGCACCAGCAATGTCTGTTTCACAAGAACAAGGGATGAGTTTTTCTCCGAGCATAGACATAGTAACACAAGCAGCACAACCATAGTTTTGTTCGAGAGAATCCCAACACTGTATAGCAAGAGCATCACATTGGTTGGCAACCTGCCAGCGTTCTACAGCGAGAGCAAACTTGGCAAGTAACGGCATCTTCTCTTCATAAGCAGCAGGAACCTTTGCGTATGCTTTGATGACATCTATCTTATCTTTCAATTCCTTGTCATCATCGGCAATATGGTCAGCAGCGAAGATGATCTCGCTTAGGTCGGCAGGAACAACAGTTATTCCTGATGCCTGTAGCAGTTTCTCGCTTGCACGGCAAGTGTTGAATCCAAGTGGACGTGTACCTATCTGTCCTATGCGTGCATGAGTAAGACCTTTGACTACGCGACAAACACCAGCAAACATGTGCAAATCTTCGGTGAGAAGCGGTGAATGAATAGAGTAGGTGTGTAGGGTAGTATCAGTAAAAGGAATACCATATTGATAGAGATTGTTGCAGACACTTATCTTTCCACAAAAAGCGTCTCTACGAGAATCAAGGTCAACTTTGTCGTTATCGTCATCACAAGCCTGAACGAGAATAGGCACGTTGAGGTCGGCAACAGAGATTGCATTGATGATTCCAATCTCAAAACCAAAGTTTGGAAGTGATATGATGATACCATCAATGTCGTCACGGTGCTGACGGAAAAGTTCTGCACATTTAAGACCATCTTCACGTGTTTCAATGCTACTGCTTCCAGTCGGTGTGGCATCTTCAGGAAGGATTACGTAATCAAAACCTTCTTTGTCAAGGGTTGCCAACAACTGCTTGCGAACATCACGTGCAAGTTCTGAATTGAAATAAGCGCGTGTCCCGATGATGACACCAAAACACAGTTTCTTTTTTAACATGTTCATATTTATTTTAGTTTAAAGTTTTTAGTTTTGTTCTAATAACATCTTTATTGCCTCTAGCCAACCGGAATAGTTATTTGCTACAGTTTCTGCATTATTTGCTATTGGCAATATGCTCTCTTTGCCATTCCATACTGTCGCAGCCTGTTCAAATGTTGTCCATGTGCCTAGTGCAAACCCATTCATCACAAAAGCTCCGAAGGCAGATGCGTCTTCAACTTCACTCTTGACAACAGGCACATTGAGAAGATCTGCCTGTAACTGCATGAGAAATTTATTGTTGGCAGGTCCTCCGTCAACACGAATCTCTTTTAGAGCAATGTGTGCCGTCTCCGTCATGGTACGTGTGAGGTCTGTAACCTGAAAGGCGATGCTCTCAACAGCTGCTCTTATGATGTGAGCACGTGTAGATGAAAGGGTAAGTCCTACGACCGCACCTTTTGCATCTGGTCTCCACCATGGTGCTCCAAGTCCTGCAAATGCAGGTATCATATAGACACCACCATTGTCAGAAACTGATGTTGCTAACTGTTCGCATTCTGCTGTTTCTGTGATAAGTCCCAACTGGTCCTTTATCCATTTGATAGTAGCACCAGTACAATGAATGTTGCCCTCAAAAGCATAGAATGTCTTGCCTAATGCGGAAAATCCCACAGATGTTACAAGACCTTCTGGTGCAGTTGAGTATTCTTCGCCGATATTAACCATTACTGACGAACCTGTGCCGTATGTAACCTTTCCCATACCTTTCGTATGACACATCTGTCCTGCCAAAGCACCATGAGAATCGCCGAGTACACCAGCAATCTTTATCGGTGTGGTGAAAGTACCTTCGACGGTAGTAGTGCCAAACTCAGAATCGCAAGGCAACGGTTTTGCCATCATGCTGCGAGGGATGGTGAGCATCTTAAGAAGATCGTCATCCCAGTTCATAGTATGAATATTGAAAAGCATGGTGCGAGAGGCATTGGTGTAGTCAGTAGCATGCACACGTCCTTCCGTCAGTTTCCAGATAAGCCATGAGTCAATAGTACCCATAAGCAGATGCCCGTCTTCAGCATTCTTTCGTGCATCAGGGATATTATCGAGAATCCATTTAACACCACTGCCAGCAAAGTACGGGTCTATCATTAGTCCGCTTCTTTCTTTCACAAGGTCGGAATATCCTTCTTCCTTCAGTTTGTTGCAGATGTCCACTCCTCGCATACATTGCCATACCACGGCATTACATACTGGTTTTCCAGTGCGTTTGTCCCATACCACTACGGTCTCACGTTGGTTGGTGATGGCTATACTGATATCATTAGATGACTCGTTTTCTACCAGTTCGCGAATGACAGCAACAGTATTTGCATAGATTTCTTCCGCATCGTGTTCCACCCAACCAGATTTAGGGTAGTACTGATGATGTTCACGGTTTGTCTTGCGGAGTAGATTTCCTTTCTCATCAAAGAGTAAGGCTTTCGTTGCCGACGTACTCTGGTCAATGGCTATTGTCTTCATTTTATAAAGTTAAGAGCTGTTTTTACTATACCTTCTGCATCAAGACCATAATGATGGAATATCTCCTTGTTATTGCCGTGAACGACATTCTCATCTGGGATACCAAGAATCTTTACTGGCACAGGGGCTTCTGAAAGAATCTCTGTGACGATACCGCCAAGACCGCCAAATTGAGAATGTTCTTCAACGGTGATGATGCGACCTGTTTCCTTTGCTGCCTTCAATACAGCTTCCGTGTCGAAAGGTTTGATAGAAGAACAGTCGAGAACACGTGCGGAGATTCCCTTTCCCTTCAATTGTCTGCCTGCCTCAAGAGCATGCCAAACAGTTTCTCCTGCGGCAACGATTGTAAGGTCTTTACCGTCAAGAAGCATATTCGCCTTGCCGAACTCAAAATCAAAATTGTCGTCCTCATATACGTCTGGCACACCTGCACGACCAACACGCACATAGGCTGGTGCATCAAAGTCAACAAGTTTATGCACCAATTTTACCGTCTGTCGTGCATCACAAGGCAAGAAGATATTCATACACGGGAAACAACGCAGCACAGCGATGTCATGTAGAGAGTGGTGTGTAGCACCGAGAGCACCATAGGCTACACCACCAGAAACGCCCAATATGGTTACAGGGTTTTTGCTATAGGCAAGATCAACCTTGACCTGTTCCAGAGAACGTGCAACATAAAAACATGCAGGACCACAGCAGAATACTTTCTTGCCACTATGAGCAAGGCCGGCAGAGATACCTACAGCATCCTGTTCAGCAATGCCACATTCCACAAGTTGTGCAGGCAGTTCTGCTGCAAAATCGTTGAGAGTCACAGACCCTCTTGCATCTGTGGTGACTGCAATAATATCTTTATCTTTTTTAGCCAGTTCAAGCAGAGTGTCTGTGAAGGCTTTTCTACATGCTGTATTACTCATAGTCCTTAATCCTTTCATCAATTTCTGTTAATGCTTGCTTGTATTGTTCTTCGGTAGGTACTCCGTGATGCCATTTTGCAACGTTTTCCATATAAGAAACACCCTTACCTTTCGTGGTGTGAGATATGATTAGATGTGGTTTTCCGTTGTTATAGTCAATAGAAGAGAATTTATTTATTATATCTTCCATGCAGTCGCCGTTAATCTCGATTACATCCCAGCCAAATGCTGTCCAGCGTGCATTCATATCTTCCAATGACATGACATCTTCAGTGCAACCTGAAATCTGCAACATATTTCTGTCAATGATTGCCACGAGGTTGTCCAACTTATAATGAGCTCCAGCCATTGCTGCCTCATAGATGCTTCCTTCTCCTTGTTCTCCATCACCCATAAGAACGAAGGTGTGGTACTTCTTTCCGTCCATCTTCGCAGCCATTGCCATGCCTACTCCAATAGGCAGCCCATGTCCGAGTGCACCAGAGTTTACTTCGATGCCCGGTACTTCAATGGTAGGATGTCCTGCAAGAGGGGAGAGGTAATGGCCGAGAGTGTCAACGAGTTCCTTTTCTATAAAACCGCGTGCCTCAAGTGTTACATACAAAGCCTCAACACAATGTCCTTTGGAAAGTACGAAGCGGTCGCGCTGTTCCATCTTTGGATTTTTCGGGTCGATGTTCATGAGATGAAAATAGAGGGCAGTCATCACGTTAAGACAAGAGAGGTCACCTCCCGTATGACCGGCGTTGGCACTATAGATGATTTCTATCAGACGCCTACGACTTTTCTCCGACTGGAGTTGTAGTTCTTTTACTGTCATTATTTTAGTATATTTTATTTAATCAGTTTTTATTGCAATTATTTTCGTCATTTTATTTTTACGGAAGAATACCCTACAAGACGCCAAGAACGGTCTGATGGTGCTTTGTAATAGACAAGTGCCGCATAATCGTTGCGTGTCTCGTAGAAGTTGCCTTGGGACGGAAGCGGTACACCCCGTCCGTTGTCATCCATGAGCAGACAATAAGAGTAATATCCTTGTTTCTGCAATATGGCTGCCTCGTAACAGCCCTCCTTTGCATTGTAGTGCATGCGATATTCCTCGGAAAAAGTATTGTTTGTCCAGTTACCATTGAGATACACATTGTTTCTTACCTCTGGTGACATCACCTTATAATGTACCCATTCATAGTCGCACAGATAATCTGAATCGTAATTATCCCAGTTTCTTATGTAATATGCACCTTTTGGTGTCTCATCATACACATAATTATTTCTCATGCCGATAGGTGTAAGGAAACAATGGTAATAATCTGATATGAAACGAGTGTAATCTACCCCCATCGTGGTGGCATGAACATCGAACATCTCGAATTTCAGGTATTCGTTGCCTGCATCAAAGATTAGGTCACGGTTATGTGTCCATACCAGACGGTCGCTCTGGATATAGTTTGGACGAGTGTTGACTACAGCATTATCCCATCGTCCATTCTGCATCACCACCGTATAAATCTGGGAGAGAGGATCGCTGACGATGAGTTTTCCTCTGTTGTCCTTACTATATGCCACTGTCATGTCCACTTGCTGATGACTGCGGTTTACATCAATGTCCGTATTAGTGCTTACCCTCAGAGAAACGCCCATGATAGGTTCTACGACCATGAAACATACACTGAGCACCTTTTCGTCAATGTCGTCATCATATACAGTAAGACGATAGTTTCCGCTCATCTTCAAAGAGCACTCACGATTAGGGATAGTGATGGAATAATGGTTGTACAACACCGTTGTATTAAGACTTTCTTTGACATAGTCTTCCAGCGTAGCACCGTTGATTCCTTCCAAATAAGCACTCTCAAACAATGATGTCGATGGTGACCAATCTGCTTCACAATGTTCCACCTTATATATATAGCGGTGATAATTGTGTGTCAAGTCATCGAAACTTATTGTCAGCGAATTGTTACCACCCAATGTCATTATGGGCATTGCCTGCCAGTTGCCGTTTACGACAGTCTGTACAGTGCGTATGCGTTCATTGTATATCTCATTACGCTGACCGTATGCTTGGTAAGGCATACTGCCAATAATAAAGAATATAATACTGAATACAATACCTTTAATGTGTGACATTGAGTTATTGTTATCGTTAATACGCAAACATTGGATAGTCTTTCATTATGTCATTGACTTTCGCTCTAACCTGTGCTATCACCTTTTCGTCCTCTGGAGCATTGAGTACTGTCTCTATCATATCAGCAATCTCTATCATGAGGTCTTCCTTTGCACCACGAGTCGTGATGGCAGGAGTTCCGAAACGAAGACCACTTGTTTGGAATGCAGAACGAGTGTCATAAGGCACCATGTTTTTGTTTGCTGTGATGTCTGCTGCAACAAGAGCAATCTCTGCCACCTTACCTGTCAGCTCAGGATATTTCGGACGTAGGTCAACGAGCATACTATGATTGTCAGTGCCACCACTTACAATCTTGAATCCACGTTTCTGGAGTTCATCAGCAAGCGTCTTTGCGTTTTTCTTTACTTGCATAGCGTATTCTTTCCATGATGGTTGCAGACATTCTCCAAAGGCAACAGCCTTGGCTGCGATGACATGCTCTAGCGGTCCTCCCTGTTGTCCTGGGAACACTGCGGAGTTTATTAGCATTGACATAGGTTTTACTTCGCCTTTCTTCGTTGTGTAGCCCCATGGATTTGGGAAATCCTTACCCATAAGAATGATGCCACCACGAGGACCACGCAGCGTCTTGTGTGTTGTAGATGTTACGATATGAGCATATTTCACAGGATTATCCAGAAGTCCCGCAGCGATAAGTCCAGCAGGATGAGCCATGTCCACCATAAGCAGTGCACCCACCTCGTCACAAATCTGACGCATCCGTTTGTAATCCCATTCACGTGAGTAGGCACTACCGCCACCGATGATGAGTTTTGGTTTGCATTCCTTGGCAATCCTTTCCATCTCACCATAATCAACCATCTCTGTCTTTTCATTGAGAGGGTAGGCAACAGGATTGTAAAGGATACCGCTGGTGTTGACAAGCGAACCATGACTGAGATGTCCGCCTTGCTCAAGAGAAAGTCCCATGAAGGTGTCTCCCGGCTTAAGGCAAGCCAACAAGACGGCTGCATTAGCCTGTGCACCAGAGTGTGGCTGCACGTTAGCAAACTCTGCATCAAAAAGTTTCTTTACTCTTTCAATGGCAAGGTTTTCCACTTCATCTACCACCTGACAGCCACCGTAGTAACGTTTGCCCGGCAGACCTTCGGCATATTTGTTTGTGAGGCAAGACCCCATGGCTGCCATAACCTCATCAGATACAAAGTTTTCTGATGCAATAAGTTCGATACCTCTCTGCTGACGCAGATGTTCCTTTTCTATAAGTCCGAAGACCAACTCATCTCTTTTCATATATTTACTTTTTTCAAAAATGTTTTCTCATTCTGTCCATTTCTCTTCTGTCCTCTTTCTCCTTCATCGTGTCGCGCTTGTCGTAGAGTTTCTTACCCTTACATAGAGCGATATCCAACTTTGCACGCCCATGATTGTCAATAAACAAGAGCAGAGGGACGATAGTGTAACCAGTCTGTTTTGTTGCCGACAGGAGTTTTCGTATCTCGTTACGGTTCATCAGCAGTTTTCTATCGCGTTTCGCAACATGGTTATTATAACTGCCATAGAAATATGGCGATATGTTCATACCTTTAACCCATATCTCATTGTTTATTATCTGGCAATATGTATCTACCAATGATGCCTTGCCAGCCCTTATTGATTTTATTTCCGTACCAGTAAGCACTATGCCAGCGGTATATTCCTCAATGAAGAAATATTCAAACCCTGCCTTTTTGTTCTTTATCTGAATAGGACTTTTCTTCCGTATGTTTTTTTCGTCATTATTCATATCCCGCTTACAAAAGTAGTGCAAATCAAGGACAATGCCAAAATAAATTTTATTTATTTTCTTTTATTGAATTGAAAAGTCGCAAAATTTATTTCAGGGAATTTTCAATATAATAAAAAAGGAAACAAAGTTTCTGGCTTTGTCTTGATGTAGCCTACTTTCGGCATAGCTAAAATTACAACAAACCGTCCAACGCAGCCAAAAGTAGTGCAAACCGTCCAACACTGTCAAAATTACTGCAAATAAAACGATTTTTGTATCTTTGCAGTTGTTATGGATAGAATTAAACCTTTTCTTTTTTATCTCGTATCATTCTTTGTCTTGTGCAGTTTGCAGTCAGCAAAAGCACAAGATACTGCCAGCATACGGAAGTCTGTCAAATATCAGATGACTGTATATCCAGCATCAACACTGTGCGACTTGTATAAAAATTTCTTTCAGGATGCCTATGGTCCCGGCCATCTGATGCCAGTAGGGGATGAAGCCGAAGCAAAGATGCGTAAATATCTTCGAGATGAATGTGAGAAAGCACGCCATGATACCACATTGCTGCCATATTACGAGCAGACGGGAGCACTAGGAAATTTCGTGCGTGTCAGTCTTTCATCTGTCAACGATGGTATAATACCATTTGATACACTATTTTCAGCCCTGCTGGAAAGCATGAAGAATAACCCTTTACCATCGCAAGCAGAATGGCACAAAATTTGGAACGGTATTTGTAAAGAAATCAATAATTTATATCCTAATATTGAAAGTTTTAGTAAGGACTATCAGTATCTAAAAGAAATGCTAAATCAAGGTCACTTTATCATCCATCACAGCGAGAGATACAAGTCCGCCTATCATCCCCATTACCGACTTATAAGAAAGGACATCTTCGACCAACGCCTCATGCCGTTGTTTGACAATAAAACTCGAAAAAAACATTAACAAAACAGCCCCTTCTGAGTGGAAGAGGCTTTGTTTCGTTTCAGTTATCATTTTATCGTTATATCGAAACCTTGAACACACCATTGCCAACCTTCACGATGTAAACACCTTTCTGCGGAAGTGATACTATCGTGGATGCACCATTTGTTTTCGTGCTTTCCACCATGTTTCCGTTAAGACCATACACCGACACAGCCTTGCCAGCCTTTGCACCGTTTATCACTATTGCACCACTCGTTGCCAGTATGCGGACATCATCGTTACCCTCTACTGCATCTATTGCAGAAGACACCTTCTTATACACCACGCTCAACGTAGAGTTTCCTGCGATGGCAGGAGTAGAGAAGATGCTGTCCTGCAACTGGCTCGTCACATCCACTCCGTTGAATGTCACACTGTTTATCTCCCATTCTTCGTAAGGTTTGAATTTGTACGAATAAGTCATGCCAATATCCACTTTCTGCATTATCTCGCCACCTTCCAAACCGTTTATCGTAATGTAGTATGAAACGTCTTCCGGCTCATCATATTCCACTATATTTGTAAATTCTGACCATACAGGCGCAACCCAATAAAGCATCTCTGTTCCTTTTGGAACATAAAGTGTACATTTGCTTTTGTCAATATTATTAAATGTTGTCAAAGGTACAGATAAAGGTCTTTTCCAATGTACTTTTATTGATGATAAATTTGTACAACTATTGAATGCGTTCTCTCCTACACTATTAATCGTTTTCGGAAATTCTATTGATTTTAACGTCGTACATTTATACAATAAATTTTCACCAATAAAAATCGCTTCTGACGGAAACAGTATATCTTGTTCAAGTTCACCCCCTTTATACTTATACGTAAAGGTCTTATCTTTTAACGTTGAAATTGTTGCAAACACATTTGCGTTGCTCCAATCTTCAATATTAACTATTACGGATTCTAAACTAGTACAATTTGCAAATGCATACGATTTCACATACATAACCGTATTTGGTGATTCTATGGATTTCATATTTTTGCAATCTCTGAAGGCACCACTATATTGTCCACTGTTAATCCATTTTGTACCATTTTTTATTGCATATGTGGACAATGTTTTATCTACAGCTTCAATTAAATACCAATCAGCATAACGAATTTTGTTTTCTACAGGAAGAGAGGGACATGCATTAAAAATATTATCGCCTATGTTCGTCACAAATTTAGGCATTGTTACTGACATCAAATCGTCACATACAGCAAATGCACCAGTTCCAATATTCGTTACTGAATCGGGCAGAATAATTGATATTAAACCACTGTACGCAAATGCTTCTTCATCAATAATCTCCATAATATGTGGCAATATTATTGATCTTAACTTTGAACAGCCATGAAATGCCATATATCCAATACTCGTCACGGAATTTGGCATCGTCACTGATGTCAAACCACTACAACTAGAGAATGCATATTTTCCAATACTCGTCACAGAATAAGTGATATTATTTCTAGTATTAATGACTTTTTCTGGGATACTTATACTTCCTGAATAATCTGTTATATACGTACGTTTATTCTCATCAAATTTCTGATACGTTACCTCACAAGTTAAATCGTCAGAAGAAATGATGTTGTAA
>JAGHTI010000068.1 GCA_018065415.1 Candidatus Equicola stercoris | reverse complement strand
GAGAAAGAGTTGCTACCACTGTAATAGAATACTTCGTTCTGAAGCAGACTTTAGCATAGGTGATTTTTGGGGTATTAATGAATATAACCCCAAAATAGACGATAACAGAGGTTACTCGTATATTAAGATTAATAATTCTGATATGGTAAAACTATTTAAGGAATTGACATCGGAAAATTGTTTTCTTGAGGAACTTCCAGAAAAAGCTATGCTATATCAGTATCACGAAAGAAATAAGAAGAAGAAACTTGACGCAAGAAATATATTCTTTGAAAATGTCAATAAAATGGGGTACATAAAAGCAATTGATAACCATTATGGGAAATATAATATCATAAAGTCCGTGTTAATCGCAAAATGTAAAGATGTTGTTAAATCAATTATAGGGAAACACTGGTGATGCGTCGCTTAATTGAATATACCGGCGGTAATTAAATTCGGCATTGACAATAGAAATAACAAAACAATTAAACCATAAGTTTATGAATAATAATCCTTTAGTTACAATATTGACAAATACTAAAAATCGTGCAGGCCTTATTTCTCGCTGTATCGAGAGTATTCAAAAACAAACATATCAGAACTATGAGCATATCATAGCAGATGGTGGTACTGATAATACAGAAGAAGTTGTCAAGTCATATAACGACCCCAAGATAAAATATATCAAGGTCTCAGAAGGAGGACCTGTTGCACAGACTCGTGTTTCGTTCGGATTGTCAAAAGGAGAATTCATTACTTTCCTCGATGATGACGATGAATACCTTCCCGAGAAAATTGAAAAACAGTTAGAGTTAATACAATCACTGCCTCAGGATTATGGCTTTATTTATGGCTCAATGACTTATTTCGATTATCAAACCGGAAAACAATTATATACTCATGAAGCAAGTTATAGCGGTGGAAATCTTCTACCGATAGCTGTTTCTTATCCAATTATTTGCGGAACACCAACCCTAATGTTCAGGCGAGAGGTTTTCGAATCTATAGGTGGAACTTGGATAGCAGGCATTGGAAACGAGGCGTCGGATTGGGCTTTGTGTTGCAAGGCAATAAAACAAGGATGGAAAGTTGGTGCATTAAAAGAATCATATTTGAAAATATATGTAAACCATGGATCTGTTAGAATGAGCGATCTCGGATATGATCAGGATACTGCAATTCGTTATAAGAAATTCTACCAGTATTTTTTAGATGAATATGCAGATATAATAAAAATATATCCGAAGGCGGGAAGTGAACATTATGCTGGTATGCTGGCTAACACAATGAAACTTCATGAATACGGAGATTCTTTTTATTGGTGGAAAAAGTTGCTTCATTCAAGGTTATCAATCAAATCTATACTCTCGTTACCTTATTATTGGTATAAGTGTGTTTTGAAATAGAGTTTAAGGTGGGTGGCTGATGAAATAAAATAAACTACTGGCATAAGATGAAAGATTTGAATATACCTATGTTATTAGAATCGATTGCAATAGTTGTGGTCGGTTATAACAGGCTTCCCGGGTTGAAGCGTATTCTCTCTTCTGTGAATGATGCTTTCTACCCAGAGGAGGTAAATGTTCCGTTGGTAATCAGTATCGATGCCAGTGGTAACGAAGATGTTTATGATTATGCGCAAACTTTTGAGTGGCTTCATGGCGACAAGTATGTCAATATTGAAGAAACAAGGCTTGGACTGAAGGCACACTTGTTCCAATGCGGTGATTTGAGCAGATTCTTTAAGGCAGTAGTGATTTTAGAGGACGATTTGTATGTCAGCCGCTATTTCTACAATTATGTAGCAAGAACTGTTGAAGCATATGGTGATAATCCTAATATCGCTCAGATATCATTATATAAAAACGAATGCAATGGATATGCCGGTTTGCCTTTTGAACCGATGCAAACAGGATCCGATGTATATTTGATGCAAGACGTTAGTACCTGGGGACAAATTTTTACAAGGCAGATGTGGGATGGTTTTGTTTCGTGGAGAGATTCCCACACCGAGGAGGATATTCAGAATGTTGATATGACGTCGCATATCAAAGGATGGGCGAGGGCTTGGTCGAAGTATTACAATGCATACGTCGTTGCCACAAACAAGTATATCGTTTATCCACATATTCCGGTATCTACAAATTTCAATGATGCTGGAGAACACGGTTCCGGAAACGATTCGGTTTTCCAGGTGAATCTTCTGCAAGGGAAATTGGATTATTCCCTTCCTCCTTTTGAAGATATGGTTAGATATGACACGTACTTCAATAATGAAGCGACATATAAATGGCTTGGGGTACGCAAGAGCGAATTGCTACTGGACTATTATGGTTTCCATAATGATTATCGAGGCCAAAAATATATTCTGTCAACCAGGGTTCTTCCAAATAAAATCATAAGGAGTTTTGCACTCTCAATGCGGCCAATAGAGGCAAATATTAAGGAGGATATTTCTGGGAAAGGTCTTTTTTTATATGAGGCGAACACTGAGCAGAAAAGTATTTCAGGAACTTATAATTCATTAGTGCCGAAATATTTTCTAAAGTCATTTAACATACGGATTATCTGGAAATGGGTCGCTGATTATTATATGAATGCGATAAAGAGAAAACTTTTCAAAAAATGAACTCTTCCTTATACGAACTTTTTAGAAACAAGTTCTTTGACCTGCAATATGCTCGATTGAAGAAAAAATGGGATAATGCCTCTGCTGGGAGCAAATTGAAAGGGCTTGTCATTATGTATCATCATGTCACAGATGAACATGTGGACATCTTAGAGTCTTGTCAATGTACAGTCGATAGTTTCAGAAGCACACTTGTCAGATTGAAATCGGAGGGCTATGTTTTCGTCTCTTTGGATTCGCTTATGAAATTTATTGAGATGAAATCGGACAAAAAGTTTGCAGTGGTAACGTTTGACGATGTTCCCGATAACGTTTATTATAATGCATATCCCATTCTCAAAGAGATGAATATCCCGTTCGCATTATTTATGACAGTTGGTTTTATAGATAAAGATGGGTATTTGAGTAGAGAACAGCTTATGGAACTGGATAAGGACTCTCTTTGCACGATAGGAGCTCATACTATGACTCATCCACAGTTGAGAAGAGTCAAGAATAGCTATGAAGAAATGAGTGAGTCCAAAATGTCTTTAGAGAACATTTTAAATCATCCAGTGGACTATTTAGCATATCCATTTGGCACGCAGAGTTCTGTGTCAGTTGATGTGATGAAGGAAGCGGAAAAAATCGGTTTTAAATGTGCATTTGGAACAATACAAACACCTATTAATGATTTGTCTTCAAAGGCATTGTTCTATCTGCCACGATTGGTAATAAAGCATTGATAAATGTTCCATATGAACACTTTAAGAATGAATATGCCTGTAAAAATATCAGTAATAACGCCATGTTTTAATATGGCACCATATATCAAACAGACCATAAAATCTGTTCTGGATCAAGATTATGCAAATCTTGAATATATAGTTATTGATGGGGGCTCGACAGATGGCTCCCAGTCAATAATAGAAAAGTATAGGGATAGAATTGCATATTATGTGAGTGAAAAAGATGATGGCATGTATGATGCGATTAATAAAGGTATTCGACATTCTACTGGAGATATTATTGCTTGGATAAATGCGGATGACATTTATATGCCATGGACGTTTCAGGTAGTTAATGAGATATTTTCTTCATATAGTGATATTCAATGGATAGGAGGGAAGTATGCCTTCTTGTCCGAATCTGGTATGTTAGCACATGTTTTTGCTAAGTGTGCAAACAAAACTCAGAAAGATATTAGAAATGGATGGTGTCGTGAAGAATTGTTAGGATGTTTAATGCAAGAAGGTATGTTTTGGAGACGGAATTTGATGGAATCATCTGGTCTTTTAAACTCCAGTTATAAATATGCCGGTGATTTTGAACTATGGACTAGATTTGCCCAACATTCTATGCTATGGGCAGTTGATGTGCCATTTGCTGCATTCCGTAGGCGAAAAGGAGGTCTTTCAATAAGTCAAAAAAATAGATATCTTGAAGAAGTAAATAGTGCGATTGTCGGAAAAAAGAAATATCCTAATATGTGTTGGCGATTATTACATGGGTCGGTCATTTTTCGACAGATACTTCGTTTATTGAGATATAGAAAAGGCCACATATTATATTTCAACGCCACAGATAATTCTATTCATAAAAAAGAGTTTCTCTCCAATGCTAGCACCCAATGCATGGAGACACTTCGTATGTTTTTTGACTAACCACTGTCGGGCCACTGCGGCATGTAAACTACGGACGAAATCAATGATTGTTAAAGAAAATCATGCGAATGCCCATTGAAAATCAAAGTGTTGGAGATGTGGATGCTTACGGTAAATGCATTAATTTAGGCAAAGTTTCACCAAATGAATAGAAAACGATATTATATTTTATTTGCAACTATTGCAGTGTACATCATTGCAATGATAAGAGTTGTGTTTAGAGACTATTTTACGATGATGGAATATAGTCCCGTCTCTGCATATTCAATGATTCTGTTGGTTGCGTATTCTTTATTTCTTATCATATCGACGCCTACATCACGTAAAGGACCGATCTTAAATAAGATGATATTTTTGATGTTAGTGTTAGGCATAATTGATGCCTTAAAATATGGTTTTCCTCAAATGTTAATGCTAAAAGTAGTATTATCTGTTTCTTTATGGGAAGTCATATACTTTACTTTTTATCGGATTCAAGCAACTGATGGCACATTTATCATATCAGCACGTAAGTTCTTTATGCTTTTGTTTGTCCCGATAGTACTATTATTCATTAGGTCTCAATTACTGAGGTATTCAATGCTGTTATCGTTTGTTGGCAAGGAGGGAAATAATATGATCTTTTATGTTATAACAATGATTCCATGGATTCTACTAATAAATAAAAGAAAGTACAAAACAATTCTTCTTATTATCGTAACAATTCTTTGTGTAATATCTCTTAAACGATCAGCATTAATAGGTGTGTTATTAGTAGATAGCTTTTATCTATATATCGAATTCATCAAGCATTCTTCAAATAAGGCAAGAGCGATTGTCCTATTCGTGATATTAATAGGTGCTTTTTCATTCTCTACGAATTTGGCTAATAATTTCTCTGATAATATGGCTATTAGTCGGATGAATTCAATCAAAGAAGATGAGGGGTCTGGTCGTATTGATCATTGGAAAGATACATGGAATCTGGTGCAGTCAGAATCATCTTTAGAGAAGAATCTTTTGGGGCATGGTTATTGCGGGGTCGAAGTGGCGCTAAATGAGCCAAACCATTCGGCACATAATGATTTTTTGGAAGTATTATATGATTATGGCTGGATTGCCCTAATTTTATACGTTTTTATTCATCTTTTAATAATAAAAAGGCTAAAATCATTAGTTGGATATAATAAACGATATCTTCTCCCATATATTTCGTCATATATAGTATTTATTGTACTTTCTATGGTTAGTCACCTTGTGATCTATCCGACATATTTCATATTTCTGACATCCTTCTGGGGTGCTATTGAAGGGGCTTGCGTGAAAGCCTCGAGGAGTTGAACCTATGACCGTATTCCACATATACTACGAACCGGACAAATCCAAGGTTCTCTCTGGAATTGATGAAAGAATTAAAACTAGAGAGCCTGGGTACATCTGTGTTGCGGATGGCAACATCCTGACAATGGTGCACAAGAATATAGAGTACCGCAAGGTTGTACAAGGGTCGATGTTTTCCATTGTAGATAGTAGTTGGGTGCCTCTTTTGGTAAAATACATCTACGGATACAAATGGGAACAATACTGCGGTAGCCAGATATTTGACGACATGACGAAGATGAAGCGCTATCGTATGTATTTCCTTGGTAGCAGTCAAAAAGTGCTGGATGCTCTCAAGAAGGAAATGGTAGAGGTGGATGCTAACATTTTGGATATGACCTTCAAGGAACTTCCTTTCTGCAAAGTGGAAGAATTCGATTATGAGGATATTGCGGCAAATATCAATGCGGATAATCCTGATATAATATGGGTTGCATTGGGTGCACCGAAACAGGAACAGTTTGCCGCAAGACTTGTGAAGCATCTGAATCGTGGAGTTGTCATCCCCGTTGGTGCTGTCTTCAATTTTCGTTCAGGACTTGGGATCAAACGTGCACCACAATGGATGGTGAAAATGCATCTGGAATTCGTTTATCGCATATTTTCCGAACCAAGCAAACAAATAAAGAGATGTTATAACATCATTTCTACACTGCCCGTCATTATATTGGAGGAATATCGAAAGAAAAATCAAAAAGCAACAATGACATCCCTCCATTTGAAATCTTGGCAGGAAATCCAGCAAGATTCATAAGGAAAGTATGAATGAATTGAATGATATAACCGCATTGCCAGAAGATAAATATAATAGGAAATAATTGAGATAACAGACAGATAGACTTTATGAATAACGACATACAGAATATCACATCAGCGGTAAACGTCATCAAGACCGCCATCCTACAGAGTCAGGCACGAGCTGCTAAGGCTGTCAACCAAGAAATGCTGGCTCTCTACTATGGCATTGGACGTTTCATCTCTGCCAATACACGCAACAGGAATTGGGGCAAAGGTGTGCTCGCTCAGATAAGCGAACGACTCAGAAGCTAGCTGCCAGGATTGCGTGGGTTCAGTGAACGTCATTTGAAGAATATGCGCACATTCTACGAGGAGTGGAGTATGCTTGAACCAAATTCGGCAATTACGATTGCCGAAATGGCGGACAAATCGGCAATTGCGATTGCCGAAATGCCTGATTCATCTGATAATAAAGCAGATACAATTCGTCAGTTGCAATTGGCTAATTTACCGGACTTCCCTTTGGCAGAGTTCCTGAGCATCAGTTTCACTCACCACATCCGCATCCTTGAGAATGCAAAGAATATGGATGAACGCATGTTTTACATCCGTTATTGACACAACTATAAGCCGGCAGCAGACGAGGTGCGGAGTATCATCAAGAAACAAGACTTCTACCACCATCAAGACAGTCTCCCCAATAATTTCCTTGCCACCATCCCCGACTACAAACAGGCATTCCGTGCCATCCGGATGTTCAAGGATGACTATTTGATTGACTTCATCAACGTTGAGGAACTCGGCATGCGTGACGAGGATGTGGACGAACGTGTCATAGAGCAACACATCGTTCACAACGTCAAGAACTTCATTATGACCTTCGGCAAGGGCTTTGCCTTCATCGGTAATCAGGTGCATTACGACAAGCTTGGTCACGACCACTGGATAGACCTCCTCTTCTACAACCGTGACCTTCATCGTACCGTGGTGTTTGAGCTTAAGAAGGGTGACTTCAAAGTGGCGTATCTTGCTCAACTCAGCAGCTACCTGCGAATACTCAACGACGATGATCGCCGAGAGGGTGAGAATGCACCTGTCGGCATCATTCTCTGCAAGAACATGGACAAGGAGTACGTCAACTACATCATGCAGGACTTCCGTCAGCCGATGGGAGTGGCAACCTATAAGACGGCAGATGAAGTAGATCCGGAACTTGTCAAACTCCTGCCGCCAAAGGAGGAATTGATAAAACTCATCGAAGACCGGGAGGATTAAAATCAAGTAAATGCGAATGCGTCCATATAAGTTTTAAAAAGGATAGAGACTATTATGCAACAAGAAAACACTCTCTATATCATGAAATAGATGAAAATTTATGACAAACGAAGAGAGATGGCATCAAAACTATGAGTTGCTCAAAGCTTACATTGAGGAACATCATCATCTGCCAGATAAGAAAAAGGTGGAGAACAGAGGTTTGCTTTCGTGGGCAAAGTATCAGAGAAAGTGCATCAAAGCTGGAACTATAGATGAGAAGAGGAGAAGAATGTTTGAGGAGTTGATGGACAGCCGCTCTACGGAACACACTGGGGGAAGAAGGAAGAAGATTGAAGGAGTAAAGTTGTAAAAGCAAATCGTTGTGAATCGCGAAGAAGCAATAGCACATGGAATAGAAGTGCATGAAACAAAGCACTCCATGAAACGCAGAAGCCCTTGGCATGATTACTACAAGAAAGGCACTTATATGCTGACGCTTGTTGTGGAAGGTCGAGTGCCTTTGTTTGGTGTGCTAAAAGGAAAGGCAGAGGCACCACTTGGCTCTCCTGATGCTCCTCGTGTTGAGTATTCGGAATTAGGAAACGCCATCCTGAGAAACGAGATTGGCAAGATAAACCAGTTCTACCCGCAGGTTGAAGTATGGAAGGTTTGCATTATGCCCGACCATATCCATATGATTATCAGAGTTAAAGAAGACCTACAAGAGAAGAAGCACCTGGGAATGGTGGTAAGAGGTTTCAAGACTGGGTGCAGCAGGGCTTGGTGGCGACAGAATCATCTTCCTTCGGGAAAAGCCGAAGGAACGGTGGCAGGAGCCGAAGGAACGGTGGCAGGAACCGAAGGAATAGTGAGAAGCGTGGTGAAGGGTGGTAGAACCACTGTCCCCTCGGTCTTTCCCGAGGGTCTTTGTCCTGTGCTCTTCGAAAAAGGCTACAACGATAAGATTCTGATGCATGAGGGGCAATTGGACAACTGGAAGGCTTACCTTGATGACAATCCCCGTCGCCTAATCCTAAAACGCCAGAACCCGCAGCTCTTCACCGTGATATACGGCATGAAGGTAGCAGACCATAGTTGTCAGATGGTAGGCAACCGCTTTCTGCTTGACATTCCCGATAAGATGGCTGTCATTGTGCATCGTCGCTTCACTGACGAGGAAAATGTCCGTTTGCGTGAGGAATGGCTGGCGTGTGGAGAACGAGGTGGAGTGCTAGTAAGTGCCGCAATCTCTCCTAAGGAGAAGGGTGTGTTGCGTGAAGCCATGAACCGAGGTTACCGCATCATACTCTTGCGTGAAAATGGTTTCCCGAAGCTCTATAAACCCTCTGGCGATGCCTTTGACGCTTGCTCCGCAGGATTGCTTTTGCAGGTCAGCACTTGGGAGTTTCATATGGAGAAGCAGACCATCTCCCGCACTCAATGTCTTGAGCTCAACGCTATGGCAGAAAGGATTGCAAGCATCTCATAGTCGATAGAGATAATAATGACAGATAACATTATGCAATACGATTCATTCAACCGTCTCCGCCTCTACTGCGAAGCGGAGGGTTACAAGGGATGGGATTCGTTTTTACAAATGATATTCCACCATTTGAAATATGGACAGACTCGTCTTGTCCAGATTTGATTTTGATTCTTTATTAAACAATGTCTGTAATAAAAGAAAAAATACCAACATTATTTTTTGAACTTATTCAGGTAGCTTTTGCAAATAAAGATACTCTGACAGTTGCACCTTCTGAAAAAGAATGGGCAGACTTGTATCGGTTGGCTAAGGAACAAGCTTTGATTGGAATATGCTTTTATGGGATACAACGTTTGCCAGAAGAGCAACGACCTGAAGAGGATTTGTATTACAAATGGATGGGTATTGCTGCGAAAATACAGCAGAGAAATGAATTCCTGAATAAAGAATGTGTGCGTCTCCAGTCGCATTTTATGGAAGCTGGTTTTAATACCGTTGTTTTGAAAGGACAAGGTCTGTTGCCATATTATGGAAATCTGGGAGGATTCCGCCAGACAGGGGATATTGATCTTTGGATAGATGGGGATGCAAATGCAATAGTGGATTATGTTCGTTCTCATTTTGAGAGATATTGCATCACTAAGGCCCATATTGAAATAGAGTTGCATGATGATATCATAGTAGAATTACATGTCCACCCTGCAAGATTGCGTTGCCCATGGTTGAATAGTAGATTGCAGAATTGGTTCGTAAATAATAGAGCAAAAAATGATGTCGTAGAGGTAGGGAATCATTCATTTACTACTGTAACAACAGATTTTAATCTTGTTTTCCTGTTGGTACACCTTTATCACCATGTTCTCATGGAAGGTGTTGGCTTGCGACAGTTTATGGATTATTATTTTGTTTTGAAATCAATAGAAAAACAGGACTTTTCAATGAAACAGTCTTTTGTCAGTATCATAGACTCCTTGGGTATGCATAAGTTCGCTCAGGGGGTGATGTGGATGATGCATAACATCTTTGCTTTGGAGAATGATAAACTGTTGATAGAAGAAGATGTGAAAGTTGGGAATCTATTATTAAAAGAGGTACTGCTTGGTGGCAATTTCGGTAAGTATGATAAAAGAAACTCTTTAGTGGTATCGTCCAATCCTCTTGCTCGTGTAATGGGTGGCATTATACGAAATGTACGATTCTTCAGCATTGCTCCTGCGATTGTGTTGTGTAATCCTTTTTGGCGTCTATGGCATTATTGCTGGATGAAAACGAGAGGATATAGATGAGAATCAAAGTGGATGAGAATATATTGTATGTGTTGTTGATATCTATCTTATTGTAGAGCGGATATCACTGAAAAGGCGTTCTCCTTTTATGTGGTATCTATAGACAATAGAGCAATGGGCAGTCATAGGACTGCCTTTTTTGTTTTCTTGAATACGCTGACGTTCACCAACGTATTCATTTTTCATTTGTTTGAAGGCTTTGCGTGCCTTATAAATAGCCTTGAAATCGCCATACTTTCCATGCAGTAACAATGTCTGCCATGCTGCAAGATAGTCAAGGAACCATCTTGCTATCATAACCTTATGCAGTCGTTCTTTTGGTAGATTTTTATACAACATCAGCAGATTATTGCGGAAATTGAGAAATGTCTTGCGAGGATTTTCTTTATTTAATGTTGCTCCACCAACATGATAAACTGTGCTGTTTGGTATGTAAAAAATAGTTTTCCCTGCAAGGCTCAGTCGCCAACATAAGTCAATTTCTTCGTTATGTGCAAAGAAGTTTCCATCAAGTCCTCCTTCGTTGCGATAGTCTGTCATCCTCACCATCATTGCGGCACCAGATGCCCAAGTTATCTGGCAGATGTCGTCATATTGTCCTTTGTCGCTTTCTATGGTGTCGAAGATTCTTCCTCTGCAAAACGGATAGCCATATTTGTCAATAAATCCTCCGGCTGCGCCTGCATATTCAAATTTATCTCTGTCTTTTATGGACTTGATTTTCGGTTGACATGCTGCACAGTCGGGATGTTCTTCCATGAAATCTTCTAACGGTCTTAACCAATCCTCTGTTACTTCGATGTCAGAATTGAGCAATACTGCGTATTCCGTTGAGATTTTGCGAAGTGCATAATTATATCCTTGTGCAAATCCATAGTTTTGTTCAAGATTGATAACCTTTATCTGTGGAAAGTCTGTTTGTAGCATCTCTACACTGCCATCGGTAGATGCATTGTCAGCAACCCATAATTCTGCATTCGGTGTGTATTGTATGAGGGTAGGGAGGTACTTTTTCAGCATCTCCTTGCCGTTATAGTTCAATATGACAACAGATGTCTTCATCGTTTATTGACAATCTCCACCTTTACAGGGTTGTCTAATAATTTTTTCCATTCGGTTAGATGTTTATAGAAATCTTTGTCTGAATGGTAACCGAATGTTTCGTTGTCACTTGCAAAACAGATGTGGTATTTTAGTGTCGCACCTGTCGGCTTTACTAGGATAGGGTAGTTGTCTTTATCCTTTTGCAGTTCTTTTACAAAGTGTGTAGATGGAATGTATATGCCCAGTCCTACTGTTTCACGTTTGTGTCCTGCGGAGTCTTTTTCGCTTACAGGCCAGTCTGTTCCCCAGCATCCGAGTAAACCTTTTTTGTCTGAATACTCTGTGGAATTTTTGACATTGATAACACCTGTGCAGAATGTATAGTCGTCAGCATTGGCTTCAAATCTTATATCTACAGTTACATCCCTATGTCCGGCATATAGGGTATAACGTGTAGTCATATCCACAGATTTTTTGTTAGCATTGCCTGTGTTCCATTTGTTGTCGATGACTTCCACTACCGTGCGCAATGGTCCTAGTGCAATGATTCTTTCTGTCCTGTGTGCCACTTTGTCAAGGAATAATGGCTTGTTGCCATCCCATCCGCGTAATGTTCCTAACCCCAGTGTACTGCCTACCCACAGACAATCATCCCCGAAACCTTGTGCGAGTTCTTCTTTTGTAGGGTAGAACTGTGTCTGCTTTATTTCCAATCCTTTGTTGTATTTCCCATAGATATCTACAGTTTGTCTTTTATCGAAATATATGCGGTATGCCACCAGTTCGCTTTCAAAAGCAGGTCCATGGTGTTGCAAAAGATTGTATGGGTTTACATCGCCATCTACTGTAAGAGAAGAAATGTAGCTTGTCTGACGTTTGCCCTTATCTTTTGGATTGTTTAGCAACATCTCAGCATACACTCTTGAAGGATATTCTCGTGGAGTACCTTCGTCAAGTAGTGTGATGTCGAAGGTTTTCGTTTCCTTTTCACTGAGATTTGTTAGAAAAACGAGTTCGTCATATTTTGTGTCTTGATTCAGGTCGTCCAACTGATATGGTATCTCTGTCCCCTTGTGTGTTACGATAGCACTGCCTACTGTGTAATTGCTGATATTTAATACGACAGGCACATCTGTTCGTGCTTGTCTTAATGTGTTTTCTACTACAACGGAAATATGCGTATCGGCAAAACACATTCCGCACTGTATAGCCATGATGGCGATTGCAATAAATCGGGTTTTCATATTTTGTAAATTTTTACGTTGTCAAAAATTTTGTCTATGGTCAACAGTCTAATGTCTATGGCTTTTTGCGGTTTTACGGTTATCGTTATCGTTATCGTTGTCCGTTGACCATTAACTTCTTTATAGACTCTTTTGTTTCTTCGCTTGCAGGAACAAGAGGAAGTCGCAGATAGTTTTTTAGCATACCCTTTTCTGCCATAAGTGTTTTTATGCCAGCAGGGTTCCCATCAACAAATAGTAATCGGTATAATCTTTTATATTTTTCCTCCATCTCTTCTGCTTGTTGCATCTTTCCTTGTATTGCCATGTGGACAATGTCTGCAAATTCCTTTGTTATCCCATTTGCGATTACGGAGATAACACCCTTTCCTCCTTCTTTTATCATCTGCAATGTGAGCATGTCATCGCCACTGAGTACCTCAAATCCATTTGGCTTACCGTTTATGATTTGCCTTATTTGTGCCATGTCGCCACTTGCCTCTTTTATCGCTACCACGTTTTTACATTCGTGGGCAATACGTAGTGTTGTCTCGGCAGTCATATTTGTTCCAGTACGTCCGGGAACATTATATAAAACTATCGGTAATGGAGAACTTTCTGCTATGGCTTTGAAGTGCTGATAAATTCCTTCTTGTGATGGTTTGTTGTAATAAGGGACAACACTGAGCACACCATCAATACCACTCCAGTCGTTTTCTTGCAGTTCTCTGCATACTGTTGATGTGCAGTTTCCGCCACATCCCATGAGCAATGGTACACGTCCATCAGCCTGTGTGACGATGAACTCTTTTATCTTCTTTTTTTCATCTTTCGATAGGGTGGGAGTCTCCGCTGTGGTAGCGAGGATGCATAGAAAGTCGGCACCATTGGTAATCTGGTGTTCGATGATGTTTCCCAGTGCCACAAAATCGACCTCACCATCCTCCTTGAATGGTGTGACCAATGCAATACCGAGTCCTTCAAAGCATTTCATATTATTTTTGGTTGTTTAGTTGTTTAGTCGTTTAGTGGTTTGAGAGGTCTGAGAGGTTAGACTTTTCGACTTTTAGACCTCTTTGACTTTTAGACTTTTCATTGTCAATTATCAACTATTTTGACTTGTAATGGTGCTGTGATGGCATCCATGGTAGTATGAGTACGCAGTTTCCATTCGTCAAAGTTGCGCACATCATATTTGCTCCACGCACTACCAAACCAATATGTGAATTTCTCATTAGGATGCAGTTTCCTGTGTCCTATCACATGACCGGCGATACCCTTCTCCTTGTTGGCATTTGCACCATTTGTCACAAATTCTGTTTTTATGTTCTTGTCTGTAAAGATGACTCCGGTATAGATTTGGAAATTCTGTTTTGTAGGGTTGTCTGTTGGGTCTGCATAGATGGCATATCCCTTGCCACATTCCATCGTCTCTGTGTCTTCATTGTGGACAACCACACCTGCACAGACTTCAATGTCTTTCTTCAATCCCTCGTACCATACCGTCAGTTTGTTGAAGTTGGAACCCTTGTCACAACTCATCAACCTATGTTCTACATACCGTGTGCCGTCAGGCAGAGTCTCTTCGTTGTATGTCAGTTCTACTGTAAAACGCAGCGGGCCATTGTCTAATATGTTGTAGTTCTTATAGCAATAAGGATATTTTATTTCACCGTTTGTCATCAATGCTGGCGTACCGCATCCTAGCGAAGGACCAACCTTATAGCAATCAAGCCCGTATCCATGGTCAAAATGGTACGTCGTTGACTCTTCCATTGCCAGAGCCTCTTCCTGTTTGCCTTCTTTCAACAATTCCTGTATCTTTGGATGATTTTCCAGTTCTGTCTTGTATCGTTTTTCCACTTCAAGGTCAGGAGTGTTCTTTGCCCATACGTCATTACCAAATGCTTGCTCTCCACTTTTTTGCAGAGCAGGACCATAGAGGCGGTATGCACCACGGTCGTTTTCCCATGCAATGTCATCCACACGTTCAGGATATTGTCTTCCCTGTACAAATGTCTTTGTTGCACGAGGTGTTCCCTTCGTTATCGTAAAATCAGCATGACCCAGCGGACGTACAGCAACATCAAGGAGTATTTTCTTGTCATAAGTGATCTGGTAGCCAACCTCTTGGTTAAGAGCATTTATTACTATGAAATTCTTGCCAATGGCGACACCGAGTTTGTCGCACACTTTTTGTGCATCAATTTCTACAATCTCTTGACGTTGCACTTTTGTTTTATTTGTTACGGTAACGACAACATCAGCGTAACAGTTCAATGCCATACATAATATGCAGATGAACAATAAAAATCCTTTTTTCATAAATTATTTATTTTACTCTTTGTATTCTTTTTACTATCTCTCCTAGAGATGCTTTCGTCTGCGAAATTACAAAAAAACTCAGAATCCATTAAGTTTTTTGTTTAATAAGTCTGTAAATTCATGATTTTTCAGATTCCATGAAGGTGCTAGTACAAGGTCTTTCGGCGACTGTGATACGAAACGCTCCAATATCAAATCCTTTCTCAACAGCCTGATGTACTCTACAAGCAAGTCAATATATTCTTCTACACTAAAAATGTGTACCTTTGGCTGAGTGCCTTTTGCCACCCATTCCGCCAGTTTTGTTCCTTTTATCACTTGCATTTGGTGTATCTTCAGTATGTCAAGTGGTAGAGAAGATACTATTTTTGCCTGTTGAAGAATCTCCTCTCTGTCTTCTCCAGGTAACCCCAATATGACGTGCCCGCCAGTCGTTATCCCACGTTTGTGAGTCTCCTCTATTGCCCATTTCGTGGTGGCAAAGTCGTGTTGTCTGTTTATAAGTCTTAGAGTGTTGTCGTTGCAACTCTCTATACCGTATTCCACTATTACGAAAGTCCGTTTTGAAAGTTCTTCAAGATAATCGAGTTTTTCCTTATCCACGCAATCAGGTCGAGTGCCAATCACCAACCCCACGACATCCTTTGCAGCCAGAGCCTCTTCATACATCTCTTTCAGCCTCTCCAATGGTGCGTATGTGTTTGAATAGGCTTGAAAATAAGCAAGATATTTCATATCGCTGTATTTCCGTGCGAAGAAATTCCTGCCCTCATCCAATTGCTCCGTTATCGTCTTCCGTCTGTCGCAGTATGTTGGGTTGAAAGTATCGTTATTGCAGAATATGCAACCACCTGTACCTTTCGTGCCATCTCTGTTTGGGCAGGAAAATCCAGCATCGACAGAAATCTTCTGTACCCTATAAGGAAATTGAGTCCTTATCCATGTCCCGAAATCACGATACACCATGGGCTTTTATTACAATTATCTTTCCTGTGTACATTGTAACTATCTTCTGATAAAAATCTTTCAATTCAGCAAACTTGTCTTTAGGAAATACTCCATTTTTGATTGTTAAATTCTGTATAATTGTAATAACGTTATTCTGTACTGTAATGTTTGAACTTAATTTCCCGAAACAGCATTCATATTCTATCGGTTTAGCCATACTTTCAATGCGATAATCCGAAGGTAAGATATACGTAACGGTATCAATATCATTATACCCTGACTGTATGTAAATATCCATTGTTCTTATATTGTTGGCTATATTGGAATAATGCTGATGTAAAGGAGTGACAGGTAAGAACATCCGTTGTGCAGATGTTTGACAATACTTAATTGTATTTTCTTCTGCTTTTATTTCAATGCATCCTTCGGAATTGGTGTCCTTGTCTTCTGTTATGGATACTTTTAAGTTTTCGGCTTTTGGTATGTTCAAACTGGCATTGATGTACCTTGCTTTATTTTTCTCTGATTCCTCTGATAATGTAAATCTGTTTTCAAATTGATTGGCGTATGAACGTTGACAGAACAAAACGTTTGCTCCACCTTTTTCATCGAGTGTTATCTTTACATTGCTCTCTTGCAAATTGTCTGTTTCAGAATACATAGGAAGCCGTTCTATGTGACTGTTTCCCTGAGCAATTACTACAGCATCATGTCCGGCAATGTTTTCGTGGATAAATCCTAATGGAAGTTCAGGTGCTGTGCAGTCTATCCACATCGTTTTTTTATCTACAATTACTTTGATAATAGCATGATTAAAAAAGTTAAATGCAACAAAATCTCTTGGCAGTTCTTTTCTGTTCATGGATATTATCGTGTAGTACGATTCTATCCCTATCTCATTCAGCATGGAGTGCATATAATTTGCAAGTGCCTTGCAGTCGCCGTATCCGGTACGATATACCTCTGCCGCACTCATCGGCTGGAATCCTCCTATGCCTAATTGAATACTGACATATCTCGTGGTTTGTGCGAGATAGTTATATACGAGTTTGAGTTTTGAATATTCGTGGGTACACGTATCCGTCATCTCGTGAAGTTTTTGTCGCAGTTCGTCAGGTAGTTGTTTTCGCTCTTTTGACAGCAGATAATGCCATTCTCCAAAATCTTTCCATGTAGTGAGTGTTCCGGGATGATCGAAATATTCAAATGACTGAGTGGAGAAATATACACATGGAATGAATTTCTCTTTTGCAGGCATGAATTGTTCGGAATTGATAGCCTTGATGTCATTCCATTGTATTGAAAATGTCTCTTTGTTGTCATTTGTTTCAGATTTGACGACATCACAGTCGATATTTTCTAATTTATACCTGCATTGTAATTCTTTTGGAATGGTGAGATGGTATGATGATTTCTTTATTTCAAGGTTTGGTGAGTACTGTGGACGAAATTCAGGTAGGGCGACGAAACCGTTGCCTTCTTTGATTTCATAGTCGTATGTTACAGTAAAGGGAATCGTTGGGGATGTGCAGTCAAAACTGTAAGTCAAACCATCGTCAGCAAAGTTTGTGGTGTATTCTGTCTTGTCCAAATCAGACATTTTTATTTTCCTTATCACTTTACCGCTATTGTCTTGTATAACTCCTGAAAATGAGGATAGTTTGGCTCCCTTTCTCAGTCCGAAAACCATATCTGCAAAATGTTCGCCATTCCGATTTAGAATTGTTATCTGCTGATGGTATTTGGACACCATCTGACTTGCATCTTTGACGTTGGTGTCAATAGAATAATCATCAAGTATGGCGTTTGTCTGTGCCATGCAGAAACAGCCGCTGCATAAACATACTGCGAGGAATAAGTTTTTTTTCATTTCTTTTTCAATACGATTGTAGAATTCATTTTTTCAGTTACCATATCAAATATCTGTTTTAGTTGTGGATATTCAGCCGCAGTATATAAAAGACTGTCTAAGTTGAAACGATATGATGTGATTATTTTATTGTCAATGACGGTTGTTATTATCTGACATGTAATATTCTTATCAGGTGTGGATACCGTCAGTGCTTGAGGTGTCTCTTCTACGCTGTAGTTATCAGGAATTGTCAGTTGGACATTATATATATTATTCCACGTAAATGGAAATTCTACTGGTAGTTTCCTTTCCTCCTTAATGAAAGGAGATGTCTTGGAATCCGGTATTATCATAGGATTTACATAAATCATGTCGTCGGAAGCATTTGCCTCAGCAGTAAAAGAGATTTCTTCTGTCATTGTCGGCGAAAAATTTGTATGTCCTGTCAGTTTGGCATTTGTAATCGTTATTTCAGCATCCACAGCCTTATTGTTTATATACTCCATACTATCTTTTGCCATTTTGAATTGTCTTTTTTTCAGAGCAGCTATATTGCCAGTCAGCATTCTGCTCCATGTTCCAACAATGTGACCATCTTCTGATAGGTTTGCCATGATGATATTTTTATCTCTGTTTTTTGTCAGTTTCTGGAGGTTTACCCATTTGTCCCCGTCTTTTGTGTTAATAATCCTTGCGCGGTTGACAAGTAACACTTCCGGAAGTACATCAATGTATCCGTATTCCACACTACCATCAATATAAACATATTTGTTTGGCTCAGTTTCTATAGCGACAATCATTGTTGTAAGGTCTTTTATTGACGCATGAGTATATGGAAGCATTTTGTCCGACCTTTTAGCCATTACTACAGGATAAGCGTTTATTCTAAGCCCATTCATCATGTTGATAAACAAGAAATTGATGTCAGCATTACTTCCAGAACCTACTTTTAGGGCTTTGTTTGAAGATTCACTCCAGAGAGAATAGTCGCCATTCCATTTTATTTTACTCTTGAGTAAAGAATATGCCGCAGTAATCTTTCTAATTTTGTCCGATATTGTATCAATACCCATTGCTACCATTTCATCTTTTAGAGGAATACTGTTTTTTAGTTGTCCTCCGAAACCATCCTCTTTTAATAGCATTTCATCTACTTTCTCCCATGTATTGCTATAATTTGTTTTTATGGAACCGGGTAACATTATTGATCTAAGTTCGGCTGATACTCCATTCCTGAAATCATTGAGATTCCAAATATAAGGATCTTCTTTCAATGAAGGGAGATTTTTGCATACAAATACATCTCTATTGTCAATGGTTCTATAATTGTACACGGTGCCCCTTTCATAAAAATTATACACTCTGTTTTCCGTAGAATGCTGATGTTCCATAGGTTCCATCCCGTATGCGGCTAAATTGAATTCAAAGTATTCCGGTATAGAAATGTCATATTTGCTGTATAGTACGGGGATGTCCTCTTGAGCATACCACATTCTTATGGAGTAACAGTTTTCGCTTTTTATTGTATATTGATATTCAATAATACTGCCTTCCTGCACTTTAGGTATGGTGAATTTTTTACGCATCCAGGTATCTGTAATCTGTTCGGTCACAACATCGCTGCCTTTAGTTTTTGTTTCTACCATCTTGCCATTTACCATATTGAACGAAGATGCCTTCAACTTGTAGATGAGTTCTTTTGAAGAACTTGATGAATGATAGTCGATGCTTATATTTGCCTCATTTTTTCCATCCGATTTCAATATCTTTACACGTTTCTTTATTTCGTATATGACATCGAAAAAGTTTTTGCTACTCTCGTATTCTACTTTTCGCTCAGCATATAGGACGATGGCATTGGCATCAGGCTCATTGGAAACACCAGAAAATTCCATCTCTTCCATAGTTGGCTTGCCCCAATTTGTGTTAGGCTTCTCTAAATCACAATATGCCAGATTGCATAGGCTTACGGCAAATAATAAGGATATTAATCTTTTCATCTTGTTTTCTGTAGTTATCTTTTGCAAAAGTAGTGAAAAATATAGCAAATGGAAAAATATTTTATGTTTTTTGCAAGATGTATGTTGGTTCGTTGTAACAAGGTGGTCACTTTTTTGTTTTTACATTCAAAAGTATTACTTTTGCAGTAGATAATAAAAGTCGAAAGTTTATAGTTAAAATTCATAGTTTTAGAGTTCAATGGATAAGAAGGGATTGCTTGGCATTTCGCCACTAATAGTTTTTGTGTTATTCTATCTCGGTTCTGCACTAATAGCTGGTAATTTTACAAGTATGCCGATTGTTGTTGCCTTTATGGTGTCGGTGATATATGCAGTTTGCATTACTCGTGGGCTCAGTCTTCCCGATAGAGTGCGTGTGTTCGGGCGTGGTGCAGGTACTACGAAGATTATATTTATGATACTCATATTTCTCGTAGCAGGAGCATTTGCTTCCAGTGCTATGGCGATGGGGTGTATAGGCGAGACCGTGGATTTCATCCTTTCTGTTCTTCCGCCACAGCTCGTATATGCAAGTCTTTTTATTGCGGGCTGTTTCATCTCCATGGCGACGGGCTCTGGTATCGGTGCTATAGTGGCAGTAGGTCCAATTGCTGTCGGTGTGGCAGAGGGGCTTGGTGTCAGTATGTCTTTCATGGGGGCTCTTGTAGTATGTTCTGCTATGTTCGGCGATAATCTCTCTTTCATCTCTGATACGACTGTCGTGGCAACGACTACGCAGGGGTGCGAACTGAAAGATAAGTTTAGAACGAATATATGGTTAGTAATACCAGCCTCCATATTGGTGGTGGCTCTCTACATTTGGATGGGGCGTGATGTTCAGCCAGTATTGGAAGAGCATGTCGTAGAACCACTGAAGATGTTACCATATCTCGTTGTGCTCATCGCATCTGTATGTGGCGTGGATATTTTTATTTCTTTATTGTCTGGAACGTTGTTGTGTGGCATAGAAGGAATGATATATGGTGACTTTGATTTCTTCGGTTGGGCAGATGCAATGGGCGATGGTATAAACAATATGGGTTCATTGGTTATCATGATAATCTTGGCAAGTGGTTTCATGGCTCTGATAAAACACAATGGTGGTCTTGAGTATCTTGTCAAGGTATGTTCACGTTTTGTCAAAGGCAGACGCAGTGCCGAGTTCTTCATCTGTCTCATAACGGCTTTGATGTGTGCATGTACAGCAGTGAACACCGTTGCTGTCATAAGCATTTCAGGTGTGGTAAAGGAGATAAGTGAGAAGTTCGGTGTTGCTCCTCGTAGGGCAGCCAGTTTGCTCGACACTAGTTCCTGCATCATTCAGGAGGTTATTCCATACAGTCCTCATCTTCTTGCTGCAGCAGCTTTCGCAAAAATTTCTGTCGTGACGATGATACCGTACGTATATTACGCCTATCTCCTCGCAGTATTTGTGGTATTGTCTATAATCTTCAATATACCAAGGGTGAAAATGCCGACAAACGTTTTGGAACAAGCCAAGTAGTAAGACCACTGATATGATTAATTGTTGATGATTCTTATACGGGTGAAGTGGCGGAGTCAATGACTTTATTTTTTGATTCTATGAAAAGAAAAATATTTATCGTTCTAATGCTTATTGTTGCTGTTGTGACGGCATCTGGTGCATCATATAAGTCTTTGTGGAAAAAATCTTCTGAACTTGAGAAAAAAGATCTTCCACGGAGTGCTGCGTCCGTGATGCAGGAAATACAGATAAAGGCACGCAGAGAGAAGGCATACGGACAGTTAATGAGTGCCGCTCTAAAAGAGATAAATTTGTGGGGACAGATTTCTCCCGATAGCATTCAACCACTTTTCGACCGTTTCGTGGCAGAAAGGAATATGGCAGATACTCCTGTCTTGAAGGTGCTGTATGATGCAGTCATATATAAAGTGTTGAAAAATAATCAATTTCTGAAGTCGGAATACAAACCCTCAAAACCATTGCAGGGAGCTGACGATGCCTTTTTGCAGACACTTCAATGTACTCCCGTCACTGGTTTTGCTCCTTTGATAAATAAAGGTACTCTAGCACGATATGTGGGTAATGACTTGCTGGGTGTCATTGGCTATGAGACGAACGACTTTCAGACTTTGCATGCTTTCTTCGACCATCAAGGCAACAGAGAGGGAGCATTGCTGTGCCAACTGGAAATACTAAAACAAACTCAGAAAGAATCGAGATATGCAGACTCACGATACAAGATGCAGTTGGATTCCTTGGAGCAGTGCTATGGTGACCTCGACCTGTGCGGTGCTGTGGCAGAGGAGAGGGTGCGTTTCATGAGTTATTGTGCTGACGTGACGGTGAAGGAGAGGATAGAGACCATTCGTCGTGCATTGCAACGATGGCATTCGTATATAAACATAAATGAACTGAAAAACAGGGAAACAGAACTGACGTTGCCTTTGCTGAATGTGACAACGAAATCGAACATGTTGCTTACTGATAAGGATTTCTGGCTGATGATGCATGAGGTTCGCAACATACATTCTGCAACGGTGTCAATAAGTGGGCAAGGTGGAAAAGTCGAGTACCAGAAGACGTTTGCATACCATCCAGATTATGAGACATTCAGAGATTCAATGCTCATAAGTGGACTTCCTGCAGGAAAGTACGAAATAAAGATAAGTACAATACCGAAATGCGAGCAGTATGATTTGATGCATATAACCGTCAGCAACATTTTTACCATAACAGAAATGCTGCCAGAAAAAAAGGTGAGGATTGCCGTGCTTGATGCTTCTACAGGTCAGCCAATGCAGAATGCTCACGTGGATGTGACTTATGGCTATGGTGACAACTCGCAGGTGAAGACATTTTCTACTGGTGCTGATGGCGAACTGCTGGTTGATGCCGACATAGACGGAAACAGTATGCGTGATGTGTATGCCTATACCGATACTGATAAGTCGGAAAGGACGATAAGTGGCAGACCTTCGGCGAATTTTAATATAAAGACTAAGCCGAAAGAAATCACTAACATCTTTACAGACCGTTCCATCTACCGTCCGGGACAGACGGTGCATGTTTCTGCCATTACCTCTGTTGCAGATGGCGATAGTACTCATGCCATCAGTGGTAGGAAACAGACGATAACACTCCGCGATGTCAGTCGGAAAGAGGTGAAGACGGAAACACGCACAACAGATGATTTCGGTACCGTCGTGGCTGATTTCGTGTTGCCGACAGATGCCAAGAATGGACGTTATTATGTATTGGTAGGCAGTACAATCGCAACTTTCAGGGTGGAGGAATATAAACGTCCTACGTTTGAAATCATCTTCCCGGAGATTACAAATAAATATACCGCAGGTGACACTCTCATGATTTACACTAAGGTGAGGACATTTGCCGGAGCACCGGTGCAGGATGCAAAGGTTGTCTATACCATAAAGCGCAAGATGCCTCTTTGGTGGTGGAGAAATTATTATGAAGATGACATTTATGCTGGAAAAAATCTTTCAGATACCCTCATTACTGATGCAGATGGCGGATGTTTTATCCCTATGCAACTGACTGTACCGCAGGGTAATAGGCATTTCTATAACTTCGTTGCAGACGTGACGGCAACGAGTCTTAGCGGAGAGACACAGAGAGGACAACTTGTGGTGCCACTTGGATATAAGGATGCAGTGTTGAAGTCGGATTTGAAAACACAGATACTGCGTGATTCTCTGCATGCCGTTACCTTTACTCTTTACAATGCTTCTGGTAAGGAAATGGCGGCAACGGTAACATATTCCATCAATGGTGGCAAGGAACGTACCGCCGCTACGGGCAAGCCTGCGGACATTGATCTGACATCCATAACGATTGGCGAAAACTCCCTTTCTGCTATCTGCGAGGGCGATACCTTGCAACAGACCTTTACCGTCTTTGGCATTGACGACACGCATCCATGTTGCAAGACAGACGGATGGTTTTGGGTGAGCAGTGATGAATTTCCACAAGACGGTGCTCCTGTCACCGTGCAGATTGGGGCTTCGTCGCAGGATGTCCATATTCTCTATAGCATCAGTGCAGATAACGGACTCATAGAGAAAGGTGCGATAGACATCAGCGACTCTCTATGGAATAGGAAATTCGTCTATAAGGAGGAGTACGACAATGGCCTTTTCTTGCATTTCTGTTGGGTGAAAGACGGACAGTGGAAAGAATATCCAGCAACGATACGCAAACCATTGCCGAACAGGAAACTGCACTTGGAGTGGGCAACATTCCGCGACCGACTGACACCGGGGCAGAAGGAAGAATGGCACCTGAAAGTGAACGGGGCGGACGCAGCACAGTTGCTGTGTACGCTTTACGACAAGAGTCTTGACATGCTCTATCCTCATTCGTGGAATATGAATCTTGGATTGTCGCGTGTCACAGTAAATTCTTATTGGAACCATACGTATCCATACGGATTGTATCATCATCTTGATGGTATGGGAAAGGATTTCCCTGTCAATGCAATGACATGGAATCGCTTTGACGAGAACTTTACGATATTCCAACAGAGGGTGTATTCTCTTGCAAAATTTTCGAAACGCGGTAAAATTATGGTACGTGGTACTTCCGCCATGGAAAGTGAAACGATGCAAGTGCTTGCTTTAAGTAATGATGTTGTTAAAAGTAACAGTGTCGAAAATGATACAACTGACGTCGCCGATACTGGCCTTCGTACCAATCTTGCTGAGACTGCTTTCTTCTATCCGCAGATACATACCGACAGCAAGGGTGTGGCAATAATAAAATTTACACTTCCAGAGTCGCTGACTACATGGCGTTTCTTGGGGTTGGCACATAGTAAGGATATGCACTATGGTATGATTGAAAACGACATCATCGCAAAGAAAGAGGTGATGATACAACCGAACGTGCCTCGTTTCATACGTATAGGCGACAAGGCAACGCTTGCTGCTACCATAGTGAATACATCAGGAAAGAAATATAATGGTGTAGCATATATGGAACTCATTGCCCCAGAAACACAGAAGATTGTGTATTCACGGAAACAGAGTTTCAGCATTGACAGTGAGAAGACGGTATCGGTATCGTTCATCATAGATACGGACAAACTACCGTCAGACGCATCATTGTATGTCTGTCGTGTTCGTGCCGACGGAAAGGGATTCAGTGATGGTGAACAACATTATCTGCCAGTACTCCCTGATTGGGAGATGATAACAGCCACATACCCTATCACACAGCATGGCGTGGGTGAGACCACTGTCGCACTCTCCACGCTAATACCTCAGACTGTGAATGAAGCTTCGGTGACGATAGATTATGTCAGCAATCCGTCTTGGATGATAATACGATCGTTGCCGACGATGGCAACACCTGCTGACGATGATGTCATCTCTCACATGCAGGCATATTACAGCAACAAGTTGTCAAAGCACCTCCTTGATAATAATCCACAGATAAGAACTATCTTGTCATGGAATCAGGATGCGGACACGCTGACAAGGAATATAGATGCAACGCTTTCCATGATAAAGAATCTGCAACTTTCCGATGGCTCATGGGCTTGGTATAAGGGCATGGAAGGCAGTCGCCTGATTACTCTTGCTGTTGTGGAGGCTCTTGTGAGGATGAACATTCTCACTGGAACAGAAGAACATGAGCAGATGATACGACGCGGATTGCTATGGCTGGCAAATGACATACATAAGGATATTGTCGAGATGAAAAAAGAAAAAGTACACTACATCAGCAGTCTTATGCTCCAGTATCTATATTCTTGTATGTTGTCTGGCATCGTCTTGCCGAGACAGGCACAGGAGGACAATGAATGGGTGCTCTCCGTATTGAAGAAATCTGTCAAGGAAAGAACGGTATTTGAAAAAGCACTGACTGCGACGATACTGAACAGGTGTGGTGAGAAGTCGTTGGCAAGGGAATATGTGCAAAGCCTTAAAGAATTGAGCGTATATAAAGAGGAGATGGGACGTTACTACGACACACCTCGTGCTGGCTATACATGGCGCGACTATAAGATACCTACAGAGGTGGCTGCCATCGAAGCCATAAGAACTATCACACCGGATGATATACAGACGGTGGAGGAGATGCAGAGATGGCTGTTGCAGGCAAAGAGAACACAGTCGTGGACAACTCCTGTAAACACCATTGACGCCATCTATGCCTTCATGCTTGACAATGCTAAAGCATTGGATAGCGGTACTGCGGCAGACATCTTACTTGATGGAAAGAGCACTGCTGTTGACAATTTCCCTTACACCATATCCAAGACACCGAAGACCATCACCTTCCGTCATACCTCAGAAGGCACAGGGTGGGGAGCATTATATGCACGGTATCAAGAGAAAGTTGAAGATGTGGAAGCGTTATCCAGTGGTTTTACCATCACGAGGACTGTAGTCCCGAATACTTATAGGGTTGGCGACAGGGTAAAGGTGCAAATCACCGTCACTGCCGATCGTGACTACGACTTCGTGCAGATAGTAGATAAGCGTGCGGCATGTATGGAACCCGTAAGACAGTTGAGTGGTTATAGCAGTGGGGCTTATGTCTCTACCAAAGACACTGCAACACACTACTCCATACTCAAACTCACCAAAGGCACTCACACATTCGAGACAGAGTATTACATAGACCGTGAAGGAACATATCAGTATGCACCTGTCACCGTTCATTGTGCCTACGCACCGGAGTTCTCGGCACACAGCAAGACAGATATAATAGAAGTGAAATAATAAAATAATTTGTACTTTTGTACAAAAATTTGTACATCGTAAATTGTAAATAAGAAATATGTTTCATCCAGAAAATGATAAAGAGTATAAGGGACTGGCAGTAAACAGTGGTGTAGAACAGCCGAGTATCATCAATCCTTACCTGCAACGCAGACGTTTTGCTCGTCGTGAACTGTCGGCAGCAGAGATGGTGGAGGGCATACTCAAGGGTGATGTTACCATACTGTCGCAGGCGGTGACACTTGTCGAGAGTGTCAACCCCGACCATTTTGCTAAGGCACAGGAGGTAATAGAAAAATGTCTGCCATATAGTGGCAACTCAATACGTATCGGTATCAGTGGTGTGCCGGGTGCAGGAAAGAGTACATCCATTGATGCCTTCGGTATGCACCTGCTTGAACAACATGGAGGAAAACTCGCAGTACTCGCCATAGACCCAAGTTCGGAACGTTCAAAGGGGAGCATCCTCGGCGACAAGACACGAATGGAGAAACTATCCGTACATCCCGACAGTTTCATACGTCCTTCGCCAACGGCAGGCAGTCTTGGAGGTGTTGCACGAAAGACACGCGAGAGCATAATACTCTGCGAGGCAGCAGGCTTTGACAAGATATTCGTAGAGACGGTAGGGGTAGGGCAGAGCGAGACTGCTTGCCATTCTATGGTCGATTTCTTCCTGCTCATACAGTTGGCAGGTACGGGCGATGAGTTGCAGGGCATAAAACGAGGAATAATGGAAATCTCTGACGGCATCGTCATCAACAAGTGCGATGGCAACAATGTGGAGAAGTCGGAACTCGCTGCAACGAACTTCCGCAACGCACTGCATTTCTTCCCGAAGTCAGACAGCGGATGGCAACCGAAGGTGTTGTGCTATTCTGGTTTCTATGGCATAGGCATAAAGGAGATATGGGACATGGTGTATGAGTATGTGGACTTTGTCAAGGCAAATGGTTATTTCTATTACCGCCGTAACGAGCAGAGTAAATACTGGATGTACGAGACCATCAACGAGACACTGCGAAGCAGTTTCTACAACGATACAGACATCAAGGCTGCATTGCAGACGGAAGAACAGGCTGTCCTCTCCGGTCAGGTGACATCCTTCAAAGCCGCAGGAACCCTCCTGTCGCAGTATTTTGAAAAATTAAAAGAGGTCAATGGACAACGATAACGATACGCTGACGCTACGATACGCTGACGCTACGATACGCTGACGCTACGATACGCTGACGCTACGATAACGATAACTGCAAAACCGTACAACCGTATAACCGCAAAAAGCCGTAAACAAAATATAAACTCATAGTGTTCAAGGTAGAAATAGACGAAGGTAGTGGTTTCTGTTTTGGAGTCACCACAGCGATACAGAAAGCAGAAGAAGAGTTGGCACGCGGTGGCAAACTGTACTGCCTTGGCGACATCGTCCATAATGGTATGGAGTGTGAACGCTTGCGGAAGATGGGACTTGTCACCATCAACCACGACGACCTACACCATCTGCACGATGTGAAAGTACTGCTCCGTGCACACGGAGAACCACCACAGACATACGAGATAGCAAAGCAGAACAATATCGAAATCATCGATGCCACTTGCCCTGTGGTACTGAAATTGCAAAAACGCATCAAGCGAGAATCCGATGCTACCGTCTCATCATCAGACGATGGAAGCAAACAGATAGTGATATTTGGAAAGAAAGGACATGCAGAGGTCTTGGGACTGGTGGGACAGACAGCAGGTAGAGCTATCGTGGTAGAGAGCCTTGAAGAAGTGAAGGAGAAACTCGATTTCTCAAAAGACATCGTACTCTATAGCCAGACCACAAAGTCGCTCACCGAGTTCCGAGACATCATTGACTATATACAGACACACCTGTCGCCGACAGCACACTTCTGTAGTTACGACACCATCTGCCGACAGGTTGCAAACCGTATGCCGTATATTCGGGCATTCGCACAACGACACGACCTTGTACTCTTTGTTGCAGGCACGAAGAGTAGCAACGGACATGCACTCTATGAAGAATGTCGCAAGGTAAACCCACAGACAAAACTCATAGAACGCCCCGATCAGATACAGCCTGAATGGCTTCAAGGCATACACACCATAGGTATCTGCGGAGCAACTAGCACTCCCAAATGGCTCATGGAACAATGCCAGACATACATCCTGACAAGGGTATAAGATAGAAGACTGATGTTTCATATTTTTTGTTTCTATAATCTTTTGCAAGAGGTTTAGTGTTCTTTTTTCTTTTGACAAAAACAAGAAAAACAGCTTGTATTTATTGTTTCCATCTTGTAGATGTCTTGTGTTATGTTTGTGTATGTTCGTCTGCAAGCAAGCTTTCATGCACACCCATAAACATTCCACTGTGGTGTTCCACCACTTAACAATAAATCCAAGCAAAAAACAACGCTTTGCTAAAAACATTCTTAAGTCAAAAGACAAAGGACTACGGTCTAATGTTTGATGACCATTTGAAAAGTTTTTACTGTTTTTTGCATGAAAGAGAAGTCTGCCCGTAAGGGTGATGATGAAGTTGAACAAATTTATCTGTAAGCTTGTCTCACAAGGAAATTTGTTCTGGTGCTGCATCAGTGGCTGATGATAAGCAGACATCTTTTCTTTCATGCCGTTTTTACTGTTTTTGTTTAATATCTTCATATACTTTTTTAAAATCTTCACTATAAAATGCCTAATTCTTTATGAAAGTTCGGTTAAATGTT
>JAGHTI010000035.1 GCA_018065415.1 Candidatus Equicola stercoris | reverse complement strand
GAAGGTTCTTACGACATAGACTCTCTCAATCTCATCACCATGTCGTTGAATGGTTTTCTGAATAATGTCAACATAGACGGTCATGGCGATGTGGCTATGATGAATGGCAGTGATGTGCTGTATGCCTTTCATGAGAATTATGACAACAGCCGTCAATCATATTACAACTTTGACGGAAAGATTGACTTTCAGCATCTCACTCATCGTCAAGGGGAGATATTGACTGCATCCTATCTGCTCTCTACGTCAAACACACATTCCCAGATAGGAGAAAACTATTCCGACTGGATAAAGCGACCACCATATTATGATTACGACCGATATTACCGTGATAATGACGGACGTTTTGTTGAACACACCTTGCAGATAGACTGGGAACGCCCGATAACCCTTAACCATAAATTGAATTTCGGTGCAAAGTATATCAACAGAAAAAACTCTTCCGATGGTAAGCAAGAACACGATGATGTGGTGTTTTCTACCAACGATTTCAGCCATATCACCAACGTGGCGGCAGCGTATGCGGAATACCGTTTTGTGAGTCCTAAATGGAGTGCATCAGCAGGGTTGCGATACGAATACTCATATCTCAAGGCAAAGTTTTATGATGGTAGTGCCGATGACTATTCGCGAAACCTCAGTGACTTTGTTCCGTTTGCCAGTGTTACGTATAGGATGAACGATGCCAACACGCTGAACTTAAACTATTCTTCACGCATTGAGCGACCAGGTATTGACTATTTGAATCCTTTCCGTGTGGAGGATATGACGCAGATAAAGGAGGGAAATCCTTATCTCGATAGTTCTCGTCCTAACAAAATCACACTTTCTTATACCTACCTACAACCAAAGTTCATGGGAAGTTTTAATCTTTCTTCATCATTCAATCGTGATGGAATAAGTCTCATCAGAAGGGATTTGGACGGTAAGATTTATTCCACATACGGTAACGTACAGAAATATCAAAATTATGCAGCCTCTGTCTTCATGCGCTGGCAACCGTCAGTGAAGACAAACCTCACTTTGAATGTCTCTGGTGGATGGACAAAGGTGGCGAATGATGAGTTGGCAATGAGTCAAAGTCGTTGGAACTGGTCTGGCAATATGTATCTCACGCAGGAGTTGTTATGGAAGGTCAAACTGAATGCTCATGCAGGACTTTGGCAGGGTGCTATCAACGATGTCTATAGTCATGTCGACCCTGTTTTCTGGCATGGGATAAGCCTACAACGTTCCTTCCTCAAAGAAGACCGTCTTACGGCACGCATAGGTGTCAACAACCCATTTTTGCAGACGCAGACTTACAAGAACTATATGACACAGGGCGATTTTACAAGCAAATATGTCAATGAACGTACTGCACGTTGGATAACTTGTAGCATATCCTACCGTTTCGGTTCTCTCAAGTCGCGTGTGAAGAAAGCACAGAAGACTATAACCAACGATGACCTCGTAGGACAGAAGAAAAGCAATAACTGAGAGGTTTAATGGTAGCCTACCCCCAGCCCCTCCCGAAAGGAGAGGAGAACAAAGTCCAGCCTAACGGCTACTCCTTCATTGACCGAAGGGTCAAGTCGTCGCAAGCAGACATATTCAATGTCCGCCCCTTCGGGGAGGATTTAGGAGAGGTTTCCCTTTCTTGAAAACTCACAGCCACAATAGTTTTGTCGGTAGAGGTTGTATTTTCGTGACAATTCGATGGAGCGTTTGTAACCTTCGTTTTTCTTGAAGTCGCTGTTGAGAAACGCCATTTCATCGAACTGTTTCACTATCTCCTCGCCAATGCTGTTCAGGAGTTCTGCATCTTTCAGCGGGCTTATAGTGAGGGTGGTGGAGATATACACGTTTCCCTGCATTGTCTCTCTTGCTTTCTCTGCAGTCTTTGCCAGTCGCAGGCGGAAACACTTTTCGCACCTCGCACCGCCTTCTGGCTCCCTCTCCAGTCCTTTTGCAACAGCAGCAAACGCCTTCGGCTCGTACTCCCCTTCAACAAACTCTATGGGGTGTCTTGCTGGCATCTCAGCAATAAGCCTCTTTACCTCGTCAACACGTTTGCTGTATTCTTCTCTGTCAGTGATGTTTGGATTGTAGTAGAACACCGTTATGTGAAAGTAGTCGGACAGATACTCTAGCACATAACTGCTGCATGGCGCGCAACAGCAATGTAGGAAGAGTTGTGGTACCTCTCCCGACTTCTGTATCTGTGTCAGTGTCTTTTCTAACTCCTTTTGGTAGTTGCGTTTCATCATTTTTTCACACCTTGAGAAAAGGTGTATTTATGTGTTGTCATAACTTTGACGTTGCAAAGTTACATAATAGTTGAATTTTTTCGTAATTTTGCACGGTTAATTCGTAATAGGTAATGATCTACTATTTTTCAGGAACAGGTAATTCTCAGTGGGCGGCACAGACTCTTGCCGATTCTCTGCACGAACAGATAGCCTTCATACCTGACTTGATATCTCAAAAAACAATAGAAAATGATGATAGGACTCTCGGCATTGTCTTTCCTGTCAATGGATGGATGCCGCCTAAGATTGTGCGCGACTTTATCAAGCACCTTGACGGAACAAAGATAGACTATTGCTACTGTCTTATCACCGCTGGCGACAGCATCGGCGAGGCTGTGCGCGTCTTGCGTCATGACTTGAAAAAGGTCAACATACGTCTTGATGCGGCTTTTTCTCTGCTCATGCCAGAGAGTTATGTGTGTCTGCCAGGATTCTATACAGATAAACTGGAAAAAGAACGGAAAAAAATAGATAAGGCAAAGGAAGATTTGAAAGAGTTTGCTGACGACATTCTAAACCGTCGGCATGTGGAGAAGACCACAAAAGGTTTTCTTCCGTTTCTCCTTACCTACGTCTTGGGCATACCTTTCAACAATATGCTCGTCACAGACAAACCATTCAAGGTTGATGCTTCGCGTTGTACCCATTGTGGTATGTGTGCCAAGGTGTGTCCAGTGCATAATATAACCATTGCCGACACACCAGAGTGGCATAAGGATGGTGTCTGCACCAACTGCATGGCATGTTATCATCATTGTCCCGTTCATGCCATAAACTATTGGACAACCAAGAAAAAAGGACAGTATTATTTTGGAAAAAACAAGCAGAAAATAAAGAAATTAGAAACTTAGAAACTTTAGAAACAAAAACAGTAAAAACAGCATGAAAGAAAAGATGAAGAGCCTCTCCCCAGCCCTCCCCACAAGGGAGGGAGCCAAAAAGTCTCTCCCTTGTGGGGGAGATTTAGAGGAGGCCTCTTCTTTCGACTTCATCATCACCCGAATGGGCTACCTTCTCTTTCATGCAAAAAACAGAAAAAAAACTCATAGCTTTCTTGCATTGACTCATGTTTATGAAGAATTGTTTTTAGCAAAGCGTTGTTTTTTGCTTGGGTTTATTGTTAAGTGGTGGTACACCACAGTTGGATGTTTGTGGATGGGAGTGAAAGCTTGCTTGCAGACGACCATACGCGAACATAACACAAGCCATCAGCAAGATGGAAACAATAAATACAAGCTGTTTTTTCTGTTTTTGTCAAAATAAATCTCTGCGAAAAAAAGACGATAAAACGACCGCACAAATAATGATAAAGATAGGATTTGACAATGAGAAATATCTGCGTATTCAGTCGCAGCATATCAAGGAACGTATAGCACAGTTTGGTGACAAACTATATATGGAGTTTGGTGGCAAGTTGTTCGACGACCACCATGCCAGTCGTGTGTTGCCCGGCTTCAAGCCCGACAGCAAACTGAAGATGCTCGGACAACTCAAAGACGATGCCGAGATAATAATTGTCATCAGTGCCGTTGACATACAGAAGAATAAGATACGTGAAGACCTTGGTATCACCTATGATGCCGACCTGTTGCGTCTGCGTAATGAATTTATGAGTCGTGGTTTCTACGTGTCGTCAGTGGTGATAACACACTACAGCGGACAGCAGTCTGCCGACCGTTACCGTTCTTTCCTTGAGCGTCAGGGGATAACGGTATATTATCATCATACCATAGAAGGCTATCCCGAAAATGTGGCACTCATAGACTCTGACGAGGGCTTTGGCAAGAACGACTATGTCGAGACAACACGTCCTCTCGTCATCGTCACCGCACCAGGACCTGGCAGTGGCAAGATGGCAGTATGTCTCAGTCAGCTGTATCAAGAAAACCAGCGTGGCATAAAGGCAGGGTATGCAAAGTTCGAGACGTTCCCTATCTGGAACCTACCACTGAAACACCCTCTTAACGTGGCATACGAAGCGGCAACGGTGGATTTGAACGATGTAAACATGATAGACCATTTCCATCTTGAAGCATACGGTGAGATGGCAGTGAACTATAACCGTGATATAGAGATATTCCCTGTCCTGAACGCAGTCTTTGAAGGTATCTACGGCACTAACCCTTACAAGTCGCCTACAGACATGGGAGTAAATATGGTGGGCTTCTGCATCTCCGATGATGAAGTGTGTTGCGAGGCATCGAAGGCGGAGATAATACGTCGTTATTATACGTCTCTCTGTAATCTTGCTGAAAATAAATCTACGGAGCATGAGGTCAACGAGATAGCCTTGCTCATGAAGCAGTTGAACATTCAAAAGACTGACCGCAAGCCTGTTGTGGCAGCACATGAACGCCATCGCAATAGTAATGTGCCGTGCGCAGCCATAGAACTGGAAGATGGCACTGTCATCACCTCAGAGACATCATCATTGTTAGGACCGAGTGCTGCTCTCATCCTCAATGCTGCGAAACACATTGCTGGCATACCGCACGAGATAAAACTCATACCGCAGAACATGATAGAGCCTATACAGAATACCAAGGTAGGACTTCTGCATGGTCATAATCCACGACTGCATACCGATGAAGTGCTGGTGGCACTCTCTATGCTCAGTCTTACCGACGACAACTGTCGCAAGGCACTTGCAGCCCTGCCGCAATTTGAAGGCTGTCAGGTACACTGCACGGTGATGCTCAGCGAGGTGGATAGAAAAATCTTCAAAAAGTTAGGAGTAGAACTCACTTGCGACCCAAATGAGAGTGCTCCTGAGCAAAGTCGTTAAAGAGTGGAGAAACTCAGGAAATTAGAGGGCAACGATAACGATAACGAAAAAAATCTCTGCGAGAGACAAAAAAACAGCGAGAGACAAAAAAACGTACAACCGCATAATCGCATAAGGAAATGAAAATAATTGGACTTGGGGAAACCGTTTACGACATTATCTTTAAGGATAATCAACCACTGCGGGCTGTGCCCGGAGGTAGCACCTTCAACGCCATCATCTCTCTTGGACGAACAAGACACCTGCTGCCACAGAAGCCAGACATCTATTTCATATCCGAGACTGGTGACGACCATGTGGGGCAGATGATTATCGACTTTCTTCACGATAGTGGCGTGTCATCAGAATTTGTCACCATCAACAAAGGCACTAAGTCGCACCTCTCTCTCGCCTTCCTTGACGAGAACAGCGATGCACACTACACCTTCTACAAAGACCATGAAAATGCCGACATCCCCGACAACTGCCCAGCCATCACAGCCTCCGACATACTCCTCTTTGGTAGTTTCTTTGCCATAAACCCTGTCCTGCGCACACGCACACGGCACATACTGCAACAGGCACACACCGCAGGGGCCATGCTCTATTATGACATCAACTTCCGCCGTCCGCATCTCGCACAACTCGATGCCGTCATGCCGAACATAACGGAAAACTACTCCCTCGCCACCATAGTGCGAGGGTCGTTGGATGACTTCGATATCCTCTATGACACACGCGACAAGGAACGCATATATCGCGAGTATGTGTCGCCATACTGTCCATATCTCATCATCACGGACGGAGGCAACGCCATCACCATTTTCACCCCTCATACCCGTTACGATTATCCTGTGACAGCCTTATCGCAAGTCGTCAGCACCATTGGGGCAGGGGATAACTTCAACGCAGGTTTCCTCTTTGCCATTGCCAACGCCAAGGTCAGCATGAAACCAGAAATATGGAGTTCTCCTGAGCAAAGTCGAAGGAACTTCGCACCCCTTGTCGCCACGGCTCAGCACTTCTCACAGGCAGTATGCCAGAGCGTTTTCAACTACGTGGAAAAAGACTTCCGTGTGTCGTTATAAGGTTAGAGGTTAGAGGTTCTGAGGTTAGAGGTTAGAGGTTCTGAGGTTTTGAAGTTCTGAAGTTCTGAGGTTTTGAAGTTTTGATGTTCTGAAGTTCTGAGGTTCTGAAGTTCTGATGTTCTGAACTTGTTCGTCTTTGTCAAAAGTCAGAGTTAGAGTTATAGGTTAGAGGAGGCTTCGCCTACGATAAGTTATCGTAACGCAGTGTATCGTAGAACTTTGTTCGTATCGTAACGTAGTGCTTTACGCTTTTCACACTTAAACCTTAATCTCACCCGACATCAACTTCGGCAAAAGAGTATCACGAAGAGAGGAGAGGCGAGAGGATTCTAATCGTGTATTGATTATTTCGTTAACTACATTATTCATTAAATTACTCATCCCGTTCAGCGTATTATTATCTGGAATAACCACTAAAGCCTTTTCTAAATCGCATCTCTTAATATGTCCCATTGTTACAGCCTTATCTTTTGCTATTCTGATAAATTCATCCAAATGGAATTTCGTCCACATTAGATAGAACCATTTTGGATAATTCTCTGATGTAACTTTGAATAGATGCTGATTAAGACCGCAAATACCACCACACCAAATATCAACAAGGAGAGTTCCAGACCATGAAA
>JAGHTI010000054.1 GCA_018065415.1 Candidatus Equicola stercoris | reverse complement strand
GTTATTATGTCTTATGTAATGTTGATTGTCGTCGTTTTGACGGCTGTAACTTTGGTATTGGCAGCTTATGTTATGGCAAAGTTGCTAGGACCAAGGTCGTATCACAAACACAAGGGCGAACCGTTTGAGTGCGGTATTCCTACCAGAGGGTCTTCATGGATTCCTGTAAAGGTAGGTTACTACCTCTTTGCAATCCTCTTCCTTATGTTCGATGTTGAGACTATCTTCCTCTATCCATGGGCGGTATCTCTTGGAACATTCGGACCTGCAGGAATCGCAAGCATTTCATTCTTCCTCCTTGTTCTTGTGCTTGGACTTGCCTATGCGTGGCGGAAAGGAGCTTTGGAATGGAAGTAAAGACACCGCACATAAAGGCATTCCCTTATGAGGATTTCAAGGATAATGAAACCTTGGAAGAGTTGTCCCGCAAATTAAACGAAGGCAGGACAAATGTTGTTGTTAGTAAACTGGACGACCTAATAAACTGGGGACGTTCAAACTCTCTATGGTCGCTGACCTTTGCTACAAGTTGTTGTGGCATTGAGTTTATGTCTATCGGCTGTGCTCGTTACGACTTTGCACGTTTTGGCTTTGAGGTAACAAGAAACTCCCCACGTCAGGCTGACCTTATCATGTGTGCCGGTACGATAACGAGTAAGATGGCTCCGGTGCTGAAACGTCTGTACGACCAGATGGCTGACCCTAAGTACGTGGTTGCTGTAGGTGGTTGTGCCATCAGCGGTGGTCCATTCAAAAAGAGTTATCATGTACTTCAAGGTATTGACAAGATTATCCCTGTTGATGTGTACATTCCGGGATGCCCTCCACGTCCAGAGGCTTTGTTGTATGGTATGATTCAGTTGCAGAGAAAGGTGAAGGTAGAAAAATTCTTCGGTGGTGCAAACCACAAAGAAAAGAATCCAAATCCTATCGTCATCGACTGGAGAGGACTGGCACGTGAGGAAATGGAAAAGATTACGAAATCTGTAAAAAAGGAGATTGAAAGCTTATGGAAATAAAAGAGATTCTAGCAAAAGATTTTATCAAGGAGATAGAGTCTTTGAAATCCAAAGGTTTCGATTTTCTTAGAAACCTGACAGGTACTGATTATTCTAAACTGAACACTCAACAATCAACAGAAGGCACAAACACTGAACCTTCATTCGGTATTTTGTATCAGTTAGAAAATAGTGTTACGTTTGAGAATATAAATATAAAGGTGATGGCAGAGTCTGTGGCAGATTCTAATGGTACGACGCATTATGTGTTGCCATCTATCGTAAAGTATTATGCCATTGCTGAGTTCTATGAACGTGAAGTGTATGATTTTCTTGGTATCATCTTTACAGAAAATCCAGACATGCGCCGTCTTTACCTGCGTAATGACTTTGTAGGATATCCTCTGCGCAAGGATTATGACATGAGTCCAGAAAATCCGTCCAACGCTATCCCTGAAGAGGATGAAGTAGATAGTGATTTTACTTGTGAATACGTACTGAACGAAGACGGTACTCTGCAACGTATGGAGAAACGTCTGTGGATGCCTGACGACTATGTTATCAACATTGGTCCTCAGCATCCTGCCACACATGGTGTGATGCGCTATCAGACATCTCTCGACGGAGAAGTGATAAAGCATATTGACGTTCATGCTGGTTATATACACCGTGGCGTGGAGAAGATATGCGAACTGGGTACATACCAGCAGACACTTGCATTTACTGATCGTTTTGACTATCTGAGTGCCAACCAGAATCGTCATGCTCTTTGTATGGCTATCGAACAGGGACTTGGTGTTGAGGTGTCAGACCGTATCAAGTACATCCGTACCATCATGGACGAGTTGCAGCGTCTTGACTCTCACCTACTCTATTTCAGTTGCTGTGCTCAGGACATCGGTGCTCTAACAGCATTCCTCTATGGTATGCGCGACCGCGAGCATGTTCTCAACGTGATGGAAGAGACCACTGGTGGACGACTGATACAGAACTGGAACCGTATTGGTGGTGTGCAGGCTGACATAGATCCACACTTTGCACAAAACTGCAGAAAACTAGTGGATTACCTGCGTCCGTTCTTCAAAGAATATCATGACGTATTTGGCGGAAATGTAATATTCGAAGAACGTTTCAAGAATGTTGGTATGCTTAGCAAGGAAGATGCTATTTCCTATGGCTGTACCGGTGGTACTGGTCGTGCTTCGGGATGGCATTGTGACGTGCGCAAGCGTCATCCATACGCAATGTATGACAAGGTAGAGTTTGAAGAAGTAACATTTACAGGATGTGACTCTTATGACCGCTACCGTGTACGTATTGAAGAGATGGAGCAGAGTTGTAGAATCATTGAGCAACTCATCGACAACATCCCTGAAGGCGAGTTCTACATTAAGCAGAAACCAATAATAAAAGTTCCAGCTGGAACATATTATGCAGCCGTTGAAGGTAGCCGTGGTGAGTTTGGTGCTCTCCTCATCTCTAATGGAGAGAAGAACCCTTACCGTGTGCATTTCCGTTCAATGGGACTTCCTCTGGTAGCAGTCATGGATCATGTCTGCAAAGGGGAAAAGATTGCCGACCTTATAGCAATCTCTGCAAGTCTTGATTATGTTGTACCTGATATAGACAGATAATAGCGTATGTTTGATTTTAGTATAATTACAAAATGGATTGACAATCTCCTCCTGAGTACAGGTATGGGAGAAACATTGGCACTCATCATCGAAGGAGTGCTCGTAGGAGTCTGCATACTGCTGGCTTATGCTGTCTTTGCCATTATCCTCATCTTTATGGAAAGAAAGGTATGTGCTTATTTCCAGTGTCGTCTGGGGCCTACTCGTGTAGGTTTCTGGGGACTACTTCAAGTACCTGCCGACGTATTGAAGATGCTCATCAAAGAGATTTTCTTTGTGGATAAGGCCGATAAGTTCCTCTATGCATTAGCACCATTCCTTACCATCCTTGGTAGTATCGGTGCGTTCAGTTGTCTTATTTGGAACAAAGGTATGGAGATTTTGGATTTCAACGTAGGAATCTTTTTCCTCACAGCGATTTCATCAATCGGTGTGTTAGGACTTTTCCTCGCTGGTTGGAGTTCCAACAACAAGTATTCCGTAGTTAGTGCTATGCGTGGTTGCGTTCAGCTGATATCGTATGAAATGTCACTTGGCTTGGCACTCATCTGTGCTGTTGCCTTTGCAGGTACAATGTCACTTTCTGGTATCGTAGAATCACAAGCTGACGGATGGCTTATCTTCAAAGGCCATCTGCCTATATGGATTGCCTTCATCATATACCTTATTGCAGGTAATGCAGAAGCAAACCGTGGGCCTTTCGACTTGCCAGAAGCAGAGAGCGAGTTGACAGCTGGATATCATACTGAATACTCTGGTATGGGGTTCGGATTCTTCTATTTGGCAGAATTCCTTAACCTCATGATTGTAGCAGGTGTTGCTTCTACCGTATTCCTCGGTGGATGGATGCCTCTGCATATCTCTGGGCTGGATGCTTTCAATGGTGTCATGGATTGCATCCCGGGATTTGTATGGATGTTGGCAAAGACATTCTTCATGGTATGGGTACTGATGTGGGGAAAATGGACATTCCCACGTCTGAGAATCGACCAGATACTGACTTTGGAATGGAAATACCTACTTCCTATCTCGCTTGTAAACGTAATATTGACAACCATCGTCGTTGCCTGTGGACTTTATTTTAAATGATTATGAGATATTTTAATACAATAGGCCACGCAATAAAGACGTTGGCAATAGGATTAAAGGTTACACTTGTGGAGTTTTTCACTCCGAAAGTTACGGAACAGTATCCTGAAAACCGCAAGACTCTACACGTGGCACAACGTCATCGCGGACGTCTTATCATGCCTGTCGATGAGAATGGTGCAAACAAGTGTATCGCCTGCAAATTGTGTGAAATGGCTTGTCCTAACGGCTCTATCGAAGTAGTGCAGAAACAGGTTGAGACGGAAGACGGCAAGACAAAACGCGTACTCGATGATTATGTTTATGACTTAGGTATGTGCATGTTCTGTGAGTTGTGTGTCAATGCTTGTCCTCACAATGCCATTCAGTTTATCAACGATTTTGAAAACGCAGTCTTCGATCGTTCAAAACTCATACAGCATCTGAACAAGCAACCAGAAGATACTGAGTTAATAGGTAAAATAGGAACAGGTCCACAGGATGGACTGGTCAATGAGTAATATATTATGATTAGATTATTAATATTTGCAGTCCTCGCTATGGTCATCCTTGCTTCGGCAGTGGCAGCCGTATGCACTACGAGGATTATGCGTGCGGCAACATTCCTGTTGTTCACGCTCTTCGGTATCGCTGGCATTTATTTTCTTCTCGACTATACCTTCCTCGGAACGGTGCAGTTGGCAATATATGCTGGTGGCGTTACCGTACTGTATGTGTTTGCCATAAACGTGGTAAACAAGAATACTCTTCAAGGTCTGCTCGAACAGTTGGATAAGAGAAAGATTGTTGCCGGCGGTCTTGCCTCTCTGGTAGGACTCATCATGCTGGTTTTTGTCTTCCTCAAAGCAAAGTTCATGAGCATACCTACGGAGACGGGTGTTGACATTGATGCACAGACACTGGGAAACATTATGATGGGCAGCGGAAAATATCAGTATATCCTTCCGTTTGAGTTCATCTCTGTATTCCTTCTCGCATGCATCATAGGTGGAATAGTAATTGCAAGAAAGGAGGACAAGAAATGATGATACCTGTTCAATGTTATTTCGTTCTCTCAGCATTGCTATTCTTCATAGGCTTCTTCGGTTTCGTTACACGCAGAAACCTCATTGCAATGCTTATCTCGATAGAATTTATCCTGAATGCTGTGGATATAAACTTTGCGGCTTTTAACCGTCTGCTCTACCCTGGAATGTTCGAGGGAATGTTCTTCGCTGTCTTTGAGATTGGCGTTAGTGCAGCAGAAACGGCTGTTGCTATTGCAATCATCCTGAATGTTTATCATCATTTCAGCAGTTCAGACGTTAACCATATTGAAAACATGAAATACTAAGGCGCTATGGGATTTGAATATACATTATTTATATTACTCCTTCCTGCCCTGTCATTCGTATTACTTGGATTGGCAGGCATGAAGATGTCGCATAAGGTGGCTGGATGGATTGGCACACTCTCTCTTGCAGCAGTGTTCTGTCTTTCATGTTATACAGCATACGAGTATTTCTTCTGTCTGCCGAAACTGGCAGACGGTACTTATGCAGTATTGCAACCGTATAATTTCAAGTGGCTACCGTTCACGAGTGCTATGTCACTAAACGTTGGTGTACAATTGGATCCTCTCTCTGTGATGATGCTCATTGTCATCTCAACAGTAAGTTTCATGGTACACATCTACTCTTTCGGTTATATGCATGGTGAAAAAGGTTTCCAGCGTTACTACGCATTCCTGTCTTTGTTCACAATGTCAATGTTAGGACTTGTCCTTGCTACAAACATCTTCCAGATGTATATCTTCTGGGAACTTGTAGGTGTATCTTCTTATCTGCTAATCGGATTCTACTATCCGCAGGCGGCTGCCGTCAGTGCTTCTAAAAAAGCATTTATCGTCACTCGTTTTGCAGACTTGTTCTTCCTTATCGGTATCCTCATCTACGGATATTACACGCAGACATTTGATTATCTCACACCTGCACAGATAGCTGACAAACCTATCATGGCTGTTGGATTACTGCCTACTGCATTGTTCTTGATGTTCATCGGTGGTGCAGGTAAGTCTGCCATGTTCCCTCTGCACATCTGGTTGCCAGATGCAATGGAAGGTCCTACCCCAGTGTCAGCTCTCATCCACGCAGCAACGATGGTTGTTGCCGGTGTCTATCAGGTAGCAAAACTGTTCCCTCTATATATTTACGGAGCACAGCCACAACTGCACTGGATAGCATACATTGCAGCATTTACTGCATTCTATGCAGCAGCAGTAGCATGTTGTCAGAGCGACATCAAACGTGTGTTGGCATTTTCAACAATATCTCAGATTGGTTTCATGTTCGTTGCTCTTGGTGTATGCACATCAACAGTGGTAACTGAAGGTGACGAAGGAGGTTTAGGTTATATGGCTTCCATGTTCCACCTCTTCACTCATGCTATGTTCAAGGCATGTCTGTTCCTCGGTGCTGGATGTATCATCCATGCTGTTCACAGCAACGAAAAGAAATATATGGGTGGTTTGTGGAAATACATGCCAATGACATGCATCACTTTTGCAATATCATGCCTTGCCATCAGCGGTATTCCACCGTTCTCTGGTTTCTTCTCAAAAGATGAGATTCTCGTTGCAAGCTTCGAGTTCTCACCTGTCATGGGTTGGATAATGAGCGGAATTGCTATGATGACGGCATTCTATATGTTCCGTCTGTTTTATAGCATCTTCTTTGGAAAGAGTTATTATGAGGAGCAGTTGAATGCAGGTGCTGAGGCACACAAGCCTCACGAGGCTCCTGTCGTGATGTGGTTGCCACTGGTATTCCTCGCACTCATCACCTGTGTATGCGGTTTCATTCCTTTCGGACACTTTATAAGTGCCGACAAACTGTTTGACATCCACATGAACACTCAGGTTGCAGTTACAAGTGTCATACTCTCTGTCATCGCCATTGCTGTGGCTACGTTCATGTACGCAGGCAAGACAACTCCTGTTGCAGATATGCTGGCAAAACGCTTTCCACGTCTGCACGAGGCTGCTTATCGCCGTTTCTACATGGATGAAGTATGGCAGTTTGTCACTCATAAGATTATCTTCCGCTTCATCAGTCATCCGGTAGCATGGTTTGACCGCCATGTTGTTGATGGCACATTCAACTTCCTTGCATGGGGCGCACAGTCAAGCAGCGACTCCATAAGAGGTATGCAGAGTGGAAAGGTACAGTCTTACGTAGTGTGGTTCTTAATCGGAGTGATTGCACTCACATTATTCTTGTTAGCATTATAAGAGGAGGATTGTGTTATGAATATATTATCATTATTTGTATTGATTCCAGCACTTATGCTTTTAGGTCTTTGGATAGCCAGAAACCTCAATCAAGTGCGTGGTGTGATGGTGACTGGTGCAAGTTGCTTGCTTGTACTCGCCACATATATTACAATAAGTTTCATCCAGTATCGCAATGCTGGTGGCGAAGGTATGTATCTCACAGAGTCCATCCCTTGGTTCACCCCGATGCATATATGTTATGCAGTGGGTGTTGATGGTATTTCTGTCGTCATGCTCCTACTCTCCTCTATCATCGTATTTACTGGTACATTTGCATCTTGGCAACTGAAACCGCTTACGAAAGAATACTTCCTGTGGTTTACATTATTGTCAACAGGTGTGTTCGGTTTCTTCATCTCTGTAGATTTGTTCACAATGTTCTTGTTCTACGAGGTAGCCCTCATCCCTATGTTCCTCCTCATCGGTGTATGGGGAAGTGGTCCGAAGGAATATGCAGCAATGAAACTGACTCTCATGCTCATGGGTGGTTCCGCATTGCTCATCTTGGGCATCTTGGGTGTTTACTTCGGTTATGGTGCTGAGACGATGAATGTCAATGAGATTGCACAGCTTCATGCCAATGGTTTCATCATGGACCATTCATTGCAGCGTATGTGTTTCCCACTGGTATTTGTCGGCTTCGGTGTTCTCGGTGCTCTGTTCCCATTCCACACATGGTCTCCAGACGGTCATGCATCAGCCCCTACTGCTGTTTCCATGCTCCATGCTGGTGTACTTATGAAACTGGGTGGTTACGGATGTTTCCGTATCGCCATGTTCCTCATGCCTGAGGCTACACAGGAATTGTCTTGGATATTCCTCATACTGACAACGATATCTGTTGTCTATGGTGCATTCTCTGCATGCGTACAGACAGACCTCAAGTATATCAATGCCTATTCATCAGTAAGCCATTGTGGTCTTGTGCTGTTCGCCCTGCTTATGATGACGCAGACAGCATGTACTGGTGCCATAATACAGATGCTCTCTCATGGTTTGATGACAGCACTCTTCTTTGCTCTCATCGGTATGATATATGGACGTACACACACACGCGACATCCGACAACTTGCTGGTTTGATGAAGATAATACCTTTCCTCGCAGTAGGATATGTTATTGCGGGTCTTGCAAACCTCGGTCTTCCGGGATTCTCTGGATTCGTTGCAGAGATGACAATCTTTGTAGGTTCTTTCCAGAATGCTGATACCTTCCATCGTGCAGCAACGATAATAGCATGTACGAGTATCGTCATTACGGCTGTCTATATTCTGCGTGTTGTAGGAAAGATTCTCTTCGGTAAGGTTGAAAACGAACATTATCTGAGTCTTACAGATGCAACATGGGATGAACGTGTTGCTGTATGCTGTCTTATCTTCTGCGTAGCAGCACTTGGTATCTTCCCTCTCTGGGTAAGCAATGTGATAAGTGATACGGTAGGACCTATCGTTAGTGTTCTTCACCCATAAAGAGAAGCCTCTCCCCAGCCCTCCCCTCAAGGGAGGGAGCAGAAAACCAGCCTCTCTTAACTCTTAAACCTTTAAACTATAAACTTTTAAACTCTTATGTATGCACAGTTTTTTAATATGATTCCAGAGGTTGCACTCATTGCAACCCTCGTGATAATATTCCTTGCAGACTTCATATCCAGCAAGAAAAACCGTCCATGGCTGAATACTCTGGCATGGGTACTGACACTCATCGTCACAGGAGTATGTATGTATCTTCTCAATGGAGGCTGTTCCTATCAGCACTTGTTTGGTGGTATGTACACATCATCACCTGCCATAAACGTGATGAAGACAATACTTACAGCAGGAACGGTCATCGTACTCATACAGTCAAAGGCATGGATAACATCACCAGAGATGAAAAACAAAGAAGGAGAGTTTTACATGCTCGTCATCTCTACCCTACTCGGTATGTTTATGATGATGTCTGCGGGTCATTTCCTTATGTTCTTCTTAGGCTTGGAATTGGCTTCCGTACCTATGGCATGTCTTGCTGCCCTTGACAAATACCGCAAGCAGAGTGCTGAAGCCGGTGCGAAGTTCATCCTCACCGCAGTATTCTCTTCCGGTGTCATGCTCTATGGTGTCAGCCTTATTTATGGTGCACTCGGCACATTGTACTTTGACGATGTTGCCAACCTCATCGCTAATGCTCAGACCACACTCTCTGGCAAGATGCCAGTACTGATTGTCGGCATGGTGTTCTTCTTTGCTGGACTCGGCTTCAAGATAAGTCTTGTACCATTCCACTTCTGGACAGCCGACACCTATCAGGGTGGTCCTACCACGGTGACAGGTTATCTCAGCGTCATCTCCAAAGGAGCGGCTGCATTCACCTTGATGATGATATTGCTACATGTCTTTGCAGCATTGTCACAATGGTGGGCATACCTACTTTATGCAGTCATCGTATTGAGTATCACCATCGCCAACCTCTTTGCACTGCGTCAGAAAGACCTCAAAAGATTTATGGCATACAGTTCCATCTCACAGGCAGGTTACATCATGCTTGCCGTAGTCGGTGACAACAAACTCGGCATGGCTGCACTTGTTTATTATATTCTTGTTTATATCGTAGCCAATCTCGCAGTCTTCTCTGTAATAGGGACAATAGAGAAAAACAATAATGGCACAGTAGATATGGACTCATACAACGGTCTATACACTACGAATCCGAAGCTCTCACTGCTCATGACCCTTGCCCTGTTCTCACTCGGTGGCATCCCACCGTTTGCAGGTTTTTTCAGCAAGTTCTTCGTGTTCATGTCAGCAACGGAAGCAAAATGGTATCTACTCGTATTCATTGCATTGATAAACACAGTTATAAGTCTTTACTACTATCTGCTCATCGTCAAGGCAATGTATATCAACAAGAACGAGAATCCACTTCCGGCATTCAAGAGTGACTGCAATACCAAGATAGCCCTGACGCTATGCACAGCAGGCGTCATCCTCTTCGGTATCTGTTCATTCTTCTACGACTGGATATTCGCAGCAATGTAAAAACGAAATTTAATTCCGTAATAACACAAAAACGGCGGCCTGTGATAGAAGACCGCCGTTTTTTTATTTCGTCCCTTTGCGTCTGTTGCAGTCAAATGTCACTCATAATGTCCAAATGCAGATATTACAAGAACCTCAACCTCTTCATCGTAAATTCTATAAATAACCCGATGACGTCTGTCAAGTCTCCGAGACCACGTTTCTTCCTTATAATGTTTCAATTGTTCACATTGTCCAGTGCCAGTTCTTGGATGTTGTTCCAGTTCTGTAATGATTTTCACTAACTTCTTGAATGCATTAGGTGCTTTTACCCGAAGAAGTTTCACGTCCCTTTTGGCATCCTCAGTAAAATCTACATTGTACATAACCTCTCCAAAAAGTCTTCAGCAGACTCCGTCTGTAATTTTCTTACAACTCGTCCGTTCTTATAATCCTCAACACCCCTTTTTATCTTTGCATCAAGTTCTGCCCACGACATCAATGTTTCATCTTCTTGATTTTGCGTAACAAGATGCATGGCTATCTGCGTCAACTCGTCTTTAAGGCGTTTCATTGTATAACCGCCCATTGTCGGCACAGTAACAGGGATAGTGAAACCAGAATTCACCACAGGCTCGCCTGCAACCTGCGACTTATCCTCTGGTATTATGTATTTTCTGTTTGACATATTCACAATGCATATATTAGAAAAACAATCATGCCACTCGTTGTTGGTGCAAAAATACTAAAAAGTTGTGTGTTCACAAAAATTCAAGCATTTTTCTGCAATACGCGTATAAAGCAAAACAATGTGGGTGCACCGCATTTTCGACACACCCACATGCTGTTTGAAAGAAGGATCGTTTTTATTTCACTACGTATTTTTTACCATTTTTGATTACGATTCCCCTATTTTGCTGACCGCTGATCTTCACACCTTGCAGATTATACAAATCCGTTGACTGTTGACCGTTGACTGTTGACTGAGATTTTATCTCCTCTATTCCCGTAGAAGGATCCCATTCTTGGATATTATAGAACTTACACCACACGTCTGCAAGTTGGAATACCATTGTCTTCCCGATTGGTACATGTAAGGTAATAAGTATCAAACCTCCTTTATCATTCGTATCAAATACATTATCCGAAATTGTATAAGGTCTTCCACGACTTACGAATACATCCTCAAGAGAACTACATCTACTGAATGCATCATCTCCAATACTTATCACAGAGATAGGTATTGTCACAGATGTCAAGCCAACACAATTTTGAAATGCTCTCTCTCCGATAAACCTTGTACCGTTTCTTATTGAATATGCAGAT
>JAGHTI010000007.1 GCA_018065415.1 Candidatus Equicola stercoris | reverse complement strand
GTACTACCTACAAAAACTACGTTTTACTTTTACTGATACAAAAATTCATAGAAATAAATTTCATGTCTTTTTGTTTCAATAAAATAAAATAAATACCATTTATTTTGGTAGTACTTTCGATTTGCACTAATTTTGTATCAGAATCAAAAATAGTGACTTCGTTTATGGAATACAATTTCAATGATATTGAGAACAAATGGCAGAAGTATTGGGTTGAAAACAAGACCTACAAGGTTGTAGAGGATGCGAGTAAACAGAAATTTTATGTACTGAACATGTTTCCTTATCCATCTGGAGCAGGTCTGCATGTTGGTCACCCTCTTGGCTATATTGCGTCTGACATATATGCTCGCTATAAACGTCTTTGTGGTTTCAATGTACTCAACCCTATGGGATATGACGCTTATGGCTTGCCTGCCGAACAGTATGCAATACAGACAGGGCAACATCCTGAAAAGACAACAACTGACAACATAGCACGTTATCGTAAACAGTTGGATAAGATTGGTTTCTCTTTCGACTGGGACAGAGAGATACGCACATGTGATCCAAGTTATTATCATTGGACACAGTGGGCATTTCAGAAGATGTTCAATAGTTATTATGATGAAGAACTTCAAAAGGCACAACCTATAGAGAAACTTATCTCCAAACTTGAACAGAATCCTGAATGGAATGCATTGAGTGACAAGGAAAAGGAACAGGATTTGATGAACTATCGCATCGCATATATCGGTGAGACGATGGTGAACTGGTGTGCAGAACTCGGTACTGTACTTGCAAACGATGAGGTTGTAGATGGCGTAAGTGTCAGAGGTGGCTATCCTGTAGTGCAAAAGAAGATGCGTCAGTGGTGTCTGCGTGTAAGTGCTTATGCACCAAGACTTCTTGATGGCCTTGACAAGATAGAATGGAGCGAGGCTCTCAAAGAAACACAACGCAACTGGATAGGACGCAGCGAAGGTGCAGAAGTACGTTTTAAGGTAAAAGATTCAGAAACGGAGTTCACCGTCTTTACCACTCGTGCTGACACAATGTTTGGTGTCACCTTTATGGTTCTTGCACCAGAGAGTGAATATGTTTCCATGGTCACAACAGCAGAACGCGAGTCAGAGGTGAAGGCATATCTGGAAGCAACGGCAAAACGTACGGAACGTGACCGTATCGCAAACAAGAAGGTGAGTGGTGTGTTTACTGGCAGTTATGCCATAAACCCTGTCACTGAAAATGCTATACCTATCTGGGTAAGCGATTATGTGTTGTCTGGCTACGGTACGGGGGCCATCATGGCTGTACCTGCTCATGACAGTCGTGACTATGCTTTTGCGAAACATTTTGACTTGCCTATAATCCCACTTATTGAGGGGGCTGACGTAAGCGAAGAAAGTTTCGATGCAAAAGAAGGTATCGTCATGAACAGTGGTTTCTTGAATGGCTTGCAGGTCAAGGATGCCATCAAAAAGATGAAGGAATATATTGAAGAGACAGGTTTAGGACGGGTAAAGGTCAACTACCGTCTGCGTGATGCCATCTTCTCACGTCAGAGATACTGGGGAGAACCATTCCCTGTATATTATGTAGATGGTATGCCAAAGATGATACCGGAAGACTGTCTGCCTGTTGAACTTCCAGAGATAGAAGAATATAAGCCTACTGAAAATGGTGAACCGCCACTTGGAAGGGCAAAAACATGGGCATGGGATACGGAAAAACGCCAGATTGTTGACAATGCTCTCATAGACAATAAGACTATCTTCCCTATCGACTTGTTCACCATGCCAGGATTTGCTGGTAGTTCAGCATATTATCTCCGTTATATGGATGCACATAATGATACTGCTCTTGTTGATAAAGAAACAGACGAGTATTGGCGTTCTGTGGATTTATATGTTGGTGGTATCGAACATGCCACTGGGCATCTCATATACAGCCGTTTCTGGAATAAGTTCCTGTATGACTATGGATACAGTTGTGACGATGAACCATTCCACAAACTCATCAACCAAGGCATGATACAAGGTCGTTCCAACTTTGTATATCGCATACAGAATACAAATACGTTTGTATCGTCTGGATTAAAAGAAAAATATGCCACCACACCTATCCATGTTGATGTAAACATTGTTGATGGTGATGTGCTGGATATTGAAGCTTTCAAGGCATGGCGTTCAGAATATGCAGATGCAGAATTTGTTCTTGAGAATGAAAAATATATCTGTGGATGGGCAATAGAGAAGATGAGTAAGAGTATGTTCAATGTTGTCAATCCTGACATGATAGTAGAGAAATATGGTGCTGACACTCTGCGTCTATACGAGATGTTTCTTGGTCCTGTAGAGCAGAGCAAACCATGGAACACGAATGGTATTGATGGATGTCATAGGTTTTTGAAAAAGTTCTGGGGACTGTTCTATGATCGTGAAGGCAACTATCTGCCTAATGAGGAACAACCGACACAGGAACAGTTGAAAAGCCTGCATCGACTGATAAAAAAGATTACCGAAGACATAGAGTATTTCTCATACAATACTTGCGTCAGCGCATTTATGATTTGCGTCAACGAACTTACACAATTGAAATGTAAGAACAAAGATTTGCTTAAGGACATGGTAATATGTATTGCTCCTTTTGCACCGCATATTGCGGAAGAACTATGGCATACATTAGGCAATGCAACAAGTGTATGTGATGCTCCTTGGCCGAAATATGACGAGAAATATCTTGTGGAAAACGACATGCAGTTGACAATCAGTTTCAACGGCAAGGCACGTTTCCAGAAACAGTTCCCTGCAGATGCCGATAACGATTCTATCCAAAAAGCGGTACTTGCAGATGAACAGACTCAGAAATATATCGATGGAATGGAGATTTTGAAAGTAATCATCGTTCCAAAGAAGATAGTAAACATAGTTTTGAAAAAGTAAAATAATAAATAATCAATAATCATGGCGCTAGATAAAATTCTTGACGTTAAAATTAACAGAAGTCTGCTCTTAGGTGAGATAAAAGAATATCTGATTATGACACTCGGACTAGCGATTTTTGCTGTGTCGTACACCGTATTCCTACTCCCTTACGAGCTTGTAAGTGGTGGTGTAACAGGTATTGCCTCTATCATATTCTATGCTACACGAATACCGATGCAGTATCCGTACTTTATCATCAATGTCGTACTGCTCGTGTTGGCATTACGATGGTTGGGACGTAATTTTGTCATACGTACCACCTACGCCATCTTCGTGCTCTCATTATTCCTATCTTTGGCTCAAGAGTTGTATATGAATCCAGATGGTACATTCCCATTGATTCTTGGAGAACATCAAGAGTTTATGTCTATCATTATCGCCTGTATCTTCAATGGATATGCACTTGCGTTAGTCTTCCTCAACAATGGTAGTACTGGAGGTATGGATATCGTCGCTGCTGCCATAAACAAATATAAAGATATTACCATTGGTAGGGTGTTCATCATTGCCGACTTCTGTATTATCAGCAGTACACTTTTTATCTTCCATGACCCGAAGAAACTCGTATTCGGTTTGTGTGTCGTAATACTTGAGGCATTGATTCTCGACTATGCCATGAATGCTATGCGTGAGTCGGTACAGTTCTTGATATTCTCAAAACGATACAAGGATATCGCAGAGGCGATAAATACCAAGACGAGGCGTGGTGTCACCATCCTTGATGGTCACGGATGGTACACAGGAAAGGACATGAAGGTCATCGTCACTCTGGCAAAGAGAAGAGAGAGCTCTAACATCTTCCGATTGATAAAAATGATCGATTCCAACGCATTTGTATCGCAGTCTAGTGTTATTGGAGTATATGGAGAAGGCTTTGACAAGATAAAAGTCAAGATACCTAAGATAGATCGTCCAAAGTTGGTTTTTGCAACCCATAACACGAACAAACTGGAAGAGGTGAGAGATATCCTCGGCGACCATATTGACATCCTTTCATTAAAAGATATACATTGTCATGAGGATATCCCAGAAACGGCAGAGACGCTGGAAGGAAACTCTCTGCAGAAGGCACAGTATGTCTATGAACATTATCATCTTGACTGTTTTGCTGATGATACAGGTCTTGAAGTAGATGCTCTGGATGGTGCACCGGGAGTTCATACTGCCCGTTATTCTGGCAAGGGACGTGACCCTCAGGCAAACATAGACAAACTTCTCAGCGAATTGTCAGACAAGGACGACCGTCATGCACAGTTCCGTACATGTATCACACTTGTCCAAGGCGGTGAAGTGAAACAGTTTGATGGCATAGTACGCGGAATAATCACTACAGAACGTCAAGGTATGGGCGGGTTTGGATACGACCCTATCTTCGCACCAGAAGAATATGGTAAACGTACCTTTGCAGAACTGGGGGTTAACATTAAAAATGAGATAAGCCACAGGGCAAGAGCAATACAAAAGTTGGCAGACTATCTAAAAGCCCAGACAACCAAACAACCAAACGACAAAACGACCAAAGCATAATGTTATGAAACGTCTTATATTTCTCTCAATGCTCATTGTGGTAGTAACCATGACACATGCCTCTATTGGTACGTGGAAGACATATATGGCTTACGGAGAGATAATGGATATCTCTGCAGGAAACACGCAGGTATTCGTCCTCGCTACTAATGACTTGTATTCCTACAACACTGTAGATATGAGCATTACGGAATACAATAAGGTGAAAAACCTTAGTGATGTAAAGATAACACACATCTCATGGAATAAGTCTGCAAAACGCCTTACCGTTGTCTATGACAACTCCAACATAGACCTCATAACGGAAAATGAAGAGGTGACAAATGTTGCAGATATCTATACCAAATCCACTACGGATGATAAGACGATAAACCATATATATGACTTTAGTCACTATGCCTATCTCTCCGCAAATTTCGGAATCATAAAACTCAATGTGAAGTCGGCAGAGATATCAGAAACATATAATCTTGGAAAACAAGTCAGTAAAGTGGCTGTCAGCAATGGAGCTATCTTTGCCTTGCTGTCTGATGGTTCTGTGTTGTCAGCACCACTGACATCCAACCTACTTGACAAAAACAATTGGCAACCAACATCTTCATACGACCCATCTATTTTCAATGATAATAAAGAGGATTGGAATAAATGGTATCCCGTAGTATCACAAATCAACTTACATGCGCCGAAATACAATAACTTCGGTTACATCAAGATATATGACAATAAATTATATACTTGCGGAGGAGGTTGTTACACGTCAATGGATTTGCACCGACCAGGTACAATACAGGTCATGGACAGCGGTGGACAATGGACATTCTTCCAAGACGATTTGGAATCAATTACTGGCTATCGATGCATTGACATACACGCTCTTGACATAGACCCTACAAATCGTTCCCGCGTCATTGTTGGCGGAAGAACGGGAATGTATGAATTCTTAGACGGCAAGTTTGTAAGGCCATATTCCAATGATGACGGCAGCATGCTCCAGACAGCAGCCCCCGTGGACCCAACAAACAAGACATACGTTGTTGTGAAAGCATTGAAATATGACAAAAAAGGAAACCTCTGGTGTTTCAACAGTATGGCACCGAAAGTCAACCTCCTTGAGATGCAGAGAGAAAATGAAAACGTGTCATGGAAAAACCATTTCAAACAAGCACTTGTCTTTGACAACAGCATGGCATTGCAGAATGTAGTGTCGATGATGTTTGACAGCAGAGATTATCTTTGGTTCTGCAATGACCATTGGAACGTACCGTCTTTATATTGCTACATACCATCAGAAGACAAACTATACTCCTATACGTTGTTCGTCAATGAGGATGGAACGAATGTACAGCCAACTTACGTTAAGTGCATCACCGAAGATAAAGATGGCAACATGTGGGTAGGCACAGACAAAGGCCCTCTAATGCTTGAACCATCAGAATTTACCAATCCTAACCCTGTCTTTCAACAGATAAAAGTACCACGTAGCGATGGTAGCGGACTTGCTGACTATCTGCTTAGTGGTGTCAGCATCACAGGCATCGCCATAGATGGAGCAGGACGCAAGTGGTTTGCAAGTGAGACTAACGGAGTATATCTCATCAGCGAAGATAATTATGAACAAATCTTCCATTTCAAGTTTGATAATAGTCCCCTCTTATCGAATAATATCGAATCCATCGCTATAAACGATGTAACAGGAGAAGTCTTTTTTGGTACAGATAAAGGACTGTGCTCTTTCATGGGTGATGCAACAGCACCACAGGAAGAACTGAACGAGGACAATGTGTGGGCATACCCTAATCCTGTGACACCTGACTACACAGGAGTCATCACCGTTACAGGACTCACGAAAGATGCACAGATAAAAGTCGTTACACCTACAGGCTATGTCATCGCCGAAGGCATAAGCAACGGAGGTACTTTCGTCTGGGATGGTAACGACAGAAAAGGCAAACGTGTCGCAAGTGGTGTGTATAGCGTACTAGCAGCAACCGCCGATGGCAATGAAGGTGTAGTCTGCAAGATTGCAATAATAAAATAGTGCACTACATGAACGGAATATATACAATTCTTCTTTTGATACTCAGCAATGTGTTCATGACATTGGCATGGTATGGACATCTCAAACTGCAGCAGACAGGAACATCCAGCAACTGGCCACTAATAGGAGTCATAGCCTTCTCATGGGCAATAGCATTCTTTGAATACTGTTGTCAAGTACCAGCAAATAGGATTGGCTATGCCGCCAACGGAGGACCTTTCACACTCGTACAGTTAAAAGTGTTGCAGGAGTGCATCTCGTTAATGGTGTTTACCGTCATTGCCGCTATGATGTTCCAAGGAGAACAACTGCATTGGAACCATTTTGTCAGCTTCGCACTCCTCATCGCGGCAGTATATTTCTGCTTTATGAAATAATAAAAAAGGACAAGATTTTCATCTTGTCCCCATAAAAAACTTGCTACATTTTTAGTCTTTTCCCTTTTCCCTTTGATGTGGTGCTCACATTCTTGTAGTTTTACAATTTTTGGGAAACAGTATTGATTATGCAAAAACAGTGCAAAATTTATAACATCATTTTGTAAAAGTTTTCTTTTGTGATGGAACAAAAGTTGTGTGCCTGCTTGGGTTGTTTCACGACCCCAATCCCTGCCACGGGCTGTCATGCTTGGGTTGTTTCACGACCCCAATCCCTGCCACGGGCTGTCTAACAAGCAAAAAAAATATCACCCAATTGAAAATAAATTTTCTTTGTGTGATACTTCTTTGTTTGTGACCCGCTTGGGGTTCGAACCCAAGACCCCATCCTTAAAAGGGATGTGCTCTACCTACTGAGCTAGCGAGTCGCCCTTTATTGGGTAATGAAACAAACTTTTATTGTGCGTATGATTTTGTTTCGGGGCACAAAGTTAGTTCATTTTTTCGGATAAAACAAAATTTTTCGAGAAAATAATGTTTTTCGCCAATCCGAATCTACCTTTTTCTTCTTTACGATAACGCTCTCTTTAGAACGTCACCTTCACTCCCAGCTGCATGTGCCA
>JAGHTI010000060.1 GCA_018065415.1 Candidatus Equicola stercoris | reverse complement strand
ATCATAGCCACATCGCCATGACCGTCTATGTTGACATTATTCAGAAAACCATTCAACGACATGGTGATGAGATTGAGAGAGTCTATGTCGTAAGAACCTTCAAGTCCTATTATCTGAGCATTACCACTAAACTCCTGATGAAACTGGTTCTTGTAGTCGTTGCCACTATTCAGATAATGCACCTCCGTTGACTGGTCGCTCTCGCTATGAGGTGCCATGAGTCCTACGAAGGTATAGTTTGCTGAAATATCCAGTTTACCACGTTTACCCGCAAGGTATATATTTGCCACAGGGTCGCTCTGGTCTGTAGTCTGCAGTTCCACCTGCCCCATGATGCCGTCAAGACTGGTGTTTTTCTTGAACACTATGTCAATGATTCCGTCAACACCTTCCGCATCATATTTCGCACCCGGAGTCCTGATGACATCAACATGGTCGATAAGTGATGCAGGTATGGCATCGAGAATCTGTTTCGCATTCTTCGTCAGCGAGTTGTTTGGCTTACCGTCCTTATAGATGCGAATGTTACCCTTACCTTCTATCTGTATGTTACCATCTTGGTCAACGGTGACAAAAGGTACTTTCTTCAACATATCCTTCAAGGTGTTCGTCTTTGCCTCGTCGTCGCTTTTCATGTCGTAGATGATTCTGTCGTCCTTCTGCTTCACGATAGGTTTCTGGGCTGTCACCACCACTTCTCCGAGATGTTGGTCCTGCAAGGTATCTGTTTTTTCATCAGCCATTGACGGCATGCTGCCGACAACCACAGTCACAATAAACAATCCTAATACTCTTTTCATAAGTTTTTTTTTATTTATCAGTCGTAAATCTTTGTTGATTCACTACACGTTAGACGAAGAAGATGCAAAAAAAGTTGCATACACCTTATTGTTTATAATATAACATTATTTTTGCAACAGATATTTTTTTTATTTTTGTAGTTATCTTTGAAAACCTTGCGTCAAAGGTACAAAAAACTTTTAATTATACCATCAGATGGAAACAAACGAACTGGATTTTACACGAATCGTCAGAGAGTACAAAGGTACTATCTACACCGTTTGTTATATGTTTTCTAAGGACGAAGATGAGGTCAACGACCTGTTTCAGGAAGTGCTGATAAACCTGTGGAAAGGTATCGGGAAGTTCCGCAACGAATGTAGCATGAACACGTTCATCTACCGTATAAGCCTGAACACCTGCATCTCCGTGGATAGAAAAAACAAACGTACTAAACAAAAGGAAAGACTTTCTATGAATGCCAATCTTTTCTGCGACGAAGACAATGACGCAAAACAGATCAGGCAACTCTATGACCGTATTCATCGACTGGCACCTGTGGATAGGGCAATAGTATTATTGTGGTTGGACAATGTCAGTTATGAAGAGATTGGACAGATCATCGGTATTTCCACAAAAAACGTGTCTGTCAAACTCGTTAGGATTAAAGAACAATTAAAGAAAATGTAATCATGAAGCCGAATATTCATACAGAAGAACACCAGATAGAGGAAATGCGTCAGCAGATAGCATTGCTGAAAGCAAAACTGGAAAAGGAAACTATCGTCACCGACAAGATGATACGCAGTACCATAAAACAGAAGATGGAGAAGATAAACGGCAATACGATATTCTCATACATTGCCTGCCTGTTCGTCATAACCTTCGGCAGTGCCGTACTCTATGAAATATCTCAATCACGCATATTTATTATTGTCACCATTATTTATATGCTCACTTGTGCCACTGCAACATTCCTTATCCACAGAAATGTGAGAAAAGACGATGTCAACGGCGACCTCTTCACCGTAGCACAGAAGATGAAGAAGGTGAAGAAGCAGTACCACGACTGGATATATTTTGCTCTGCCAACAGTGATACTGTGGTTCGGATGGCTGTGCTGGCTCATCTACCAGAGGAATCCAGAATCAACAGACTATTATATGATCATAGGCTTGGTTGTCGGTGGCGTTACTGGCGGTTTCTTCGGTCAGAAGATGAACAAGCGTGTCATCAACACCTGCGATGAGATTATACATCAAATAGAAGAATAGGTAAACAGAACGATGGCAACAACTGCCAACAGCAGTCCCACATACTGCCAAGGCTTGATACGTTCCTTGAAAAATAGTACGCCTATCAGCGTTGCCATCATCACTATTCCTGCATTATATACTGGATAGAACACTCCTGTTGACATCTCACCCAACGCACGTAGCACACTTGATGCACAACCGAGGTTTACAAGTCCCAACAAGAATCCCCACCCTACACTCTTCCAACTGATACGGTTGCGACGAAGACTGCCTTTCATCAGACAGATGACAAGGGCAAGCAACGAGGACATCAGGAACATCATGCATGTCAATGATGACAGATGGATTTCCAAATCATTATTCGCAAATGCCTTCTCTATGCTGTCTTGAATGAGTTTGAATGAGAAGTCGGACACTCCATATATTATGAAGACACCTGCCAACGCAATGGCTGCACTTGCCTTCGTCATCGCACCTTGCGAATGAGCATTCTGTTGTTTTCCGTTGTCGCCGACAGGCATCACAATCAACGTCATGGCAATGATGATGAGGGCAGTCGGTATCCATGCCGGCTGTGGTTGGTTGAGAATCAGCCAACTGAGTATTACTGGCACCACGAGAGATGCACGTGCTGATACTGTCGTAAGTGCTACACCACTACGCAATGTTGCCCAGTTCATCATGCTGAAACCTGCCACGAACACTGCACCTTGTACCAATGCCAAGACAATAGATACAGGAGGCAGAAGACAACTCTCCACGGGAGCAGAGGTTATCGTGATGTTTACCGCTACGGACACGATACTTATCACCGCTGCGGTGATATAATTGAACAAGATTACAGGCATAACCTCAACACCTTTCTGCTGACAAATCTTGAATATCACAGCAAAAAGAGAAGTACATAATATCGCTACTAAAAGAAAAACTATTCCCATAATAAAATTTTTTATATTGTTAAAAATTTGTCTACTATCTGAAAGTCTATGAGTCTGAAAGTCTGAAAGACTATAAGTCTAACCCCTCAGTCCTCTTAGACCTCTTAGACCTCTTAGACCTCTTAGACCTCTTAGACCTCTTAGACCTCTAATTATTAATTACCTTCTCCCATCCTTATCACATTGATTATCCTCCCACATTTTCGTCCCTCATGTCGTGCAGAGAAAAACAAATCATTCCGTTGAAAAGTATCAATTCCTGCCACTTGGATATTTTCGGCTTTCACGCCCATCTCTTCCAATAGCCACGCATTTGACTTCCATAAGTCTATATACGACTTTCCTGACACACCTTCCTTTGGTATGTTTATCTCGGCAATAGGGAAGTCTGAATCACGAAACGCATCCACAACCTCCTGCCCTACCTCAAAACTGTCGGGACCTATTGATGGACCTATCACCGCCATAAGGTGAGATGGTGTAGTTGAGAATCTGTCACACATTATCCTTATCGTCTTCTGCGAAATACGTTTCACCGTACCCCGCCATCCACTATGCACGGCAGCCACTACCTTTTGTACTGGGTCGTAGAGCAACACTGGCACACAGTCTGCTGTGCGTACGGCGATAGGATAATCGTTCAATGCCGTTATCAGTGCATCCACACCCTGCAGGTCATCACGCGTCAGGGTACGTGATTCCACCACTACCACCTCATCACTATGCACCTGATGCGGTTGTAACACAGGATAAGGCAGTTCTGCATTCCTCATAGTTGAAAAGGCAGTCACACCACCAGCAATGTTATATTGAAGTAAGTTTGTATTTTTCATTTATTCAATTCTAATGACTGCAAAAGTAGTAAAAAAATATAAAATTCACTATCTTTGCAGAGCAAATAACAAAAAGTATGAAACTGAACACCATTTATATCGTTGCCGTTGTACTCAATCTGCTGTTCGTCATCGTCGAGGTCGTCATAGGCTTGTATGGGAACTCTATGGGATTGCTGTCAGATGCAGGGCACAACCTCGGTGATGTCTTTGGTTTGCTTCTCGCCATGGTAGCACTAAAATTGGCTACGGCGAACAATTCAAAAACACGTTTCACCTACGGTTATCGCAAAGGTTCAATACTGATTTCGTTGCTCAATGCCATCATATTGTTAGTGGCTATTGGCATCATCATCGTAGAGAGTATTGAGAAGATTTCTCATCCAGAGGGAGTCAACGCATCTTTCGTCATCTGGACGGCTGCCATAGGCATCGTCATCAATGGTGCCACAGCACTCGTACTTGCAAAACAGCATAAACACGACATCAACACTCGCGGTGCATTTCTGCACATGCTTGCCGACACCCTTGTTTCTGTCGGTGTCGTCGTCTCTGGAATCATCATCAGTTACACCGGATGGTACATCATAGACCCTATCATCGGACTTGTCATTGCCGTCATCGTACTCGTCTCCACATGGGGACTTCTTTCAGAGAGTCTGCGCATGTCCGTAGATGCAGTACCAGAGAATATAAATACCGATTCCATCGTACAAAAGATGCAGTCTATTGATGGTGTCAACAACGTACACCATGTACACATCTGGGGCATAAGCACAGACGAGGTAGCACTAACCGCTCATGTCGTCATCAACGACATTACCGCTCATCACGACATCATACACAATATAAAGGAAATGCTTTGTCAGGAGGGCATACATCATAGTACCCTAGAGATAGAGACAAAAGACCACGAATGCAACAATAAAGTATGTGGTTGATTCTTGCTCTCATATCCGCAATTTTACTCGGTTTCTACGATGTATTCAAGAAGATATCGCTAAAGACGAATGCCGTCATCCCCGTACTCTGTCTGAACACACTCTTTTCATCAATACTGCTTCTGCCTTTCTTCTTCCTGTCCAATGAAGGAATCATCCCCTCATACTCCATATTATACACCGAACCATTCATACTGGAAGAACAACTTTATTATGTTCTCAAGGCAGTCATCGTCATGTCATCATGGATATGCGGCTACCTTGGCATCAAACACCTTCCCATAACCATCGTAGGACCTATCAACGCCACACGTCCCGTGATGGTTCTCATCGGAGCCTTGACACTACTTGGTGAGCATCTAAACCTCTGGCAATGGGTTGGTATTACTATTGCCGTAATATCATTCGTACTACTCAGCCAAAGTGGCAAGAAAGAAGGCATCGACTTCAAACGAAACAAATGGATAATATGCGTCATCCTCGCCAATGTCTTCGGAGCCATCGCTGGTCTCTACGACCGTTGGCTGTTGTCTCCAGATGGTAAGGATTGTGACCAGGTATCAGTCCAACTATGGAACAACGTTTGGCAATGGGTAATGCTCAGCGTCATATACCTCATACAACGCTACCGCAACCGCAGATACACGCGTCAGCCTCTCGACTGGAAATGGAGCATCTTAATGATTTCCATCTGTCTGACCATTGCCGACTTTGCATATTTTTGGGCATTGAGTCATGCCGAGGCGATGATAAGCATTGTCAGCATGATACGCCGCAGCAGTGTTGTAGTATCGTTCATCTTCGGAGCGATGATATTCCAAGAGAAAAACCTCAAATCCAAAATCTTCGACCTCCTACTTGTATTGCTATCAATGCTCTTCCTCTACTTCGGAAGTAAATAAGGGAACAGAAAATTAGTCCACAAAACAACTAAATTACTTTCATCATTAGTTGATTACTGTTTATTTTTGGGGTGCCAATATCCAAAGGATTATATAAGCCCAAAATCCCGTACCACATACCAAAAAGAGAATTAAGAAACCTATGCGAACAAGAAGAGGGTCAATATCAAAATACTCAGCCAGTCCACCACACACACCACCGATTATTTGGTCTGTAGAAGAACGATAAAATTTACGATTCATAGTTTATATGCGTTTTTTATTGATTAAATTCCATTTTTTCGCAAACTCAAACAGGTTCACTACATATTAGACCACAAAAATAACAAAAAAGTTGCACACGGAAAAGTTTGATTTCAAAAAACGAAAAAAATCATAAGACTAAACCGTTTTCTTCTTTCCAAAGAACACTATGCCTCGTAGAGGAATAACTAATTTCCTTTCAATCTTTCAATCTTTCAGTTCTTTCAGTTGTTTTTGAGACCATGCTTCTTTTTCTTATACTCTTATATCTTATTAATATATAAATAGTTATATATAATATATATAGAAAAATAGGGATAACAGGGTACCTTAAATTTTAATTGAAAGACTGAAAGATTGAAAGATTTTTCACTTGATTTCTTCTCTAAAAGGCAGATTTACAAGAAAATATGATGTCTTGCCAATAGTGAGCGTT
>JAGHTI010000077.1 GCA_018065415.1 Candidatus Equicola stercoris | reverse complement strand
CTTTATGAAGTGTTGGGCATTTCTTTATGAAGAGTTGACCATTTCTTTATGACGAGTTTGTCACTTCTTTTTGACGCGCACAAACAATCTTTGTGATGAGTACAACCAAACTATGTGACGTGTACATCCGACATAAAGGCAAGTCACATCTACGTCTCACAGAGTTTGATTCTAACTTGCCCAGATGATAGGTCTGCCAGACAACAATGGTGATTCTACATGACAAGTCAGATAGGTCTTAACGATAGGTCAGGTAGATCTTAACGCCACGTCAGGTGATGCACATCCCCACATCAGGTTGCATACATCGCCACATCGAGTGTCACACATCGCCATGTCAGGTTACACACATCCCTACGTCAGGTGGGTAGCATGGTGCGGTCTTGTGTTTCGCAAATGAGGTGTGGTGTTTTATATGATGCAGAAATTATATCTAATAATCAAACTGTCAACCTTAAAGTTTTGGGAATATATTATTATAATATCATCTAATTATTTTAGAAATATTCTTTGAAAAGGAATAATAATTTGTATATTTGCAATGAAGACATTTAAAAATGAAGGAAAAATGAAAAGATTAGCATTTATTTTAGTTATTTTGCTAACAGCAGTAACTAGTGTTTCGGCACAATCGTTTTTGAAGAAAGTAACAAAAGTTGCTGAGAGTGTAACGTCAGTATCTACTAATGAACTGCCTTCTGCTGATGACATCAATTGGACTCCACTGAAAATTGAAGGTTCAGGACCAAAGGTTACAAGTAATGAGTATTGCATCATGTTGCATAGTCCTAATGCTATTGAGACTAAGGTCTGTGGCAGTGACGGCACATTCTATATTGATGGAAAGATGAAGAATCGTGAGGCATGCAGGATAAATGGTTGGAAGGTATTTAAGAAATATACTCACATATCATCTACTTCCTTTAAGGATGGAAAGTTTACTTGTTATTATCTTCTTGAGCAAGAAGTTAATGACGAGGGAGACATCGTCAAACGAGAAGTACATGTTATAAAGTACTAAAAAATAACCCGTCTGTTAAAGACGGGTTATCTTTTGCTTAATACCATTTCATCGCCAGAAATCTACGAGGCGAAGTTCGAAAATTAGTGTGGAATATCCTGGGATGCCAGATGTGCCTGACTCACCATAGGCAAGGTTGTATGGTATGTAAATCTGCCACCAATCTCCTTTGTGCATGTGTTGCAAGGCAGTGGAGAAACCAATTACCACGCTGCTGACTGCAAATTTTGCAGGAACGTAAGTGTCAGGGTCCAGTTTTGTGCCTGTCCCTGTCTGGTCAAAGATGGCACCTTGCGGATAACTTGTTGAAGGTAACAGACGGCCGAGATACTGTACCTTGACAGAGTCAGAATATAAAGGGCATCTGTCACTTTCGCCAAGATGCAGTTTGTGTACGATGATATAGTCTGTTGATGATACGTTACCAGAGTCTGTCTTTGTCCAAGTAAGTATCTTTTTCCAACTTTTATCTTTTTGACCTTTATCGATGGAATCGAGGAGATTTTGAAAAAACTTGACGTTTTTAGCTTGCCAGTCAGGATATTCTTCTATGGTGTTGTCAGCAGTATCACAACTTGTGATGAACAGACAACAAAGAAGAAAAAATATGATATGAGTGATTTTCATTTTCATTACTGTATCTTCTTCAATAGTGATGCAATGGAGACCTTATCTTCGATGATACTGCGTAGTTCTGAAATCTTTATTCTTTCCTGTTCCATAGTGTCACGGAAACGCAGTGTCACAGTATCGTCTTTCAATGTGTCGTAGTCGATGGTTACGCAGTACGGAGTTCCTATGGCATCCTGACGGCGATAACGTTTTCCGACAGTATCTTTTTCGTCGTATTTGCAATTGAAATGGAACTTGAGTTCGTTCATTATCTCCTGCGCTTTCTCTGGCAGACCATCCTTCTTCACAAGTGGCAGAACAGCCAGTTTCACCGGTGCTAAAGCAGCAGGCAACTTGAGGACAACGCGAGTTTCACCATTCTCCAACTGTTCCTCATTATAAGAATGACACATGATGGAAAGGAACATGCGGTCAACACCAATTGATGTCTCAATGTCGTACGGAGTATAACTCTCGTTGGTTGCAGGGTCGAAATACTTGATGCCTCTGCCAGAGAATTTCTCGTGTTGTGAGAGGTCGAAGTCTGTACGTGAATGTATTCCTTCCACCTCCTTGAAGCCAAACGGCATCTTGAATTCGATGTCAGTGGCAGCATTTGCATAATGAGCCAGTTTGTCATGGTCGTGGAAACGGTAGTTTTCTGCTCCAAAGCCAAGAGCTTGGTGCCATTTCATGCGTGTTTCTTTCCATTTTGCAAACCATTCCATTTCCGTTCCCGGCTGTACGAAGAACTGCATTTCCATCTGTTCAAACTCGCGCATACGGAAGATGAACTGACGTGCGACAATCTCATTACGGAAAGCTTTGCCTATCTGTGCAATACCGAAAGGCAGTTTCATTCGTCCTGTCTTCTGTACGTTAAGATAGTTTACGAATATGCCTTGTGCCGTTTCCGGACGGAGATAGACTTTGCTTGCACCATCTGCCGTAGAACCAAACTCTGTTGCAAACATGAGGTTGAACTGTCGTACTTCCGTCCAATTGCGAGTGCCACTGATAGGGCAGACGATTTCTTCATCGATGATGATCTGACGCAGTTCGTCGAGATTCATATCGTTCATGGCTTTCTGAAAACGTGCATGGAGAGCATCACGTTTGTCTGCAATCTCTTTTACACGCGGAGAAGTAGCCAGATACTGTTGTTCGTCGAAAGCATCCCCGAAACGTTTGCGTGCCTTTGCAACTTCCTTTTCAATCTTCTCATCGTATTTTGCCATCTGGTCTTCGATGAGCACGTCTGCACGGTAGCGTTTCTTTGAATCACGGTTGTCAATGAGTGGGTCGTTGAAAGCATCAACGTGTCCACTTGCTTTCCATATTGTAGGATGCATGAATATGGCGGAGTCAATACCTACGATGTTGTCATGGAGCAAAACCATGCTCTTCCACCAGTATTCCTTGATGTTGTTTTTGAGTTCAATACCATTCTGTCCATAGTCATAGACAGCAGCCAAACCATCATAAATGTCACTACTTGGGAAAACAAACCCGTATTCTTTGCAATGAGATACTATCTTCTTGAAAACATCTTCTTGTGCCATATTCGTTTTTAATTATTTGAATGCAAAGTTAATTCAATTCACAGAAAATACAAAATATTAGTGTTTTTATTTGAATGAGACTATTACAAAGGCGATAAATTGTGCGTTTTTGCATTTTTTTATTAACTTTGTAGGCAAATGCTTTATATAAGATATGAAAGACGAAGAAACTCAGCAGCCGGAGGTTAATGGTCAGCAGGATGACGACAACCTGTCACAAGAGGCTCATTCAGAATATAAGCCAGCAAACAGATTTGACGCTTCTATCGTGCATCATCTCGATGGAATGTATCAAAACTGGTTTCTTGACTATGCTTCGTACGTAATACTTGAACGTGCAGTTCCACATATTGAAGACGGACTGAAACCTGTGCAACGCCGTATCTTGCACTCTATGAAGGAGATGGACGATGGACGTTACAATAAGGTGGCAAATCTTGTGGGGCATACAATGCAGTATCATCCCCATGGTGATGCGTCAATAAAGGACGCCCTGGTGCAGTTGGGACAGAAGAACCTTACAGTAGATTGTCAGGGAAACTGGGGAAATATCTTTACCGGTGACGAGGCAGCTGCCGGGCGTTATATAGAGGCACGTCTGTCGAAGTTTGCTCTTGATGTGGTCTTCAACAATAAAACTACCGAATGGCAACTCAGTTATGACGGACGCAATAAGGAGCCTATCACACTGCCTGTGAAATTCCCTCTTTTGCTTGCTCAGGGAGCAGAGGGCATTGCTGTCGGATTGAGTTCAAAGATACTTCCGCATAATTTCAATGAGTTGTGTGATGCAGCGATAAGCTATCTGAAAAATGAGGAGTTTCATCTGTATCCTGATTTCCAGACGGGAGGAAGCATTGATGTGTCACAATACAGAGATGGTCAGCGAGGAGGACTCGTAAAGGTTCGTGCCAAGATAGAGAAGGTTGACCAAAAGACTCTTGCCATACGAGAGATACCATTTGGCAAGACTACGACAACACTTATTGATTCAATACTAAAGGCAATAGAAAAAGGTAAGATAAAGGCAAAGAAAGTGGATGACAATACCGCTGCAGAAGTGGAGATATTGATACACCTGACTCCGGGTGTGAGCCCAGACAAGACGATAGACGCACTTTATGCCTTTACTGATTGCGAATCGAGCATCTCGCCAAACTGCTGTGTGATAAAAGACAACAAACCACAGTTCCTCACAGTAAGCGATGTCCTGAAGCGTTCCGTTGACAAGACAATGGCACTCCTGAAAAAAGAACTCGAAATACGAAAGGCGGAGCTGTTGGAACAATTGCATTTTGCATCGTTGGAAAGGGTGTTTATTGAAGAAAGAATATATAAAGGCAAACCATTTGAAGACGCAGAATCAAATGATGCGGCATGCGAATATATTGATGAACGACTTACGCCATACTATCCTGAGTTCCTTCGAGAGGTGACGAAAGAGGATATCCTAAAACTGCTTGAGATAAAGATGAACCGTATCCTCAAATATAACAAGGATAAGGCGGATGAGGCAATACGAAGGATGGAAGACGAGGTGAAACGCATCAATAAAGACCTCGCTCAGATGGTGCGTGTCACAATAAAATGGTTCGAATACGTCAGGGAGAAATATGGTGAAAATATGCCTCGTCTTACGGAAATACGTAGTTTCGACACCATTGTTGCAAGCAAGGTTGTGGAGGCAAATCAGAAACTGTATATAAACAGAGATGAAGGTTTTATCGGTACAGCACTGAAGAAAGATGAGTTTGTATGCAACTGTTCCGACATTGATGATATCATAATCTTCTTCAAAGATGGTAAATTCAAGGTGATACGCGTTGCGGACAAGATATTTGTGGGTAAGGATATATTGCATCTACAAGTGTTTAAACGAAATGATGTCCGTACCATATACAATGTGGTCTATCGTGATGGAAAACACGGTTTTTATTTCATAAAACGTTTTAATATCACGTCTGTAGTAAAAGATAAGGAATATGACCTGACACAAGGAAAACCAGATTCAAAGGTGATATACTTTACTTCAAACCAAAATGGCGAAGCGGAAGTGATAAAGATAACTCTGTCGCCAAGTCAGAAGGTGAAGAAACAGTTTTTGGAAAAGGACTTCTCAGAGGTACGTATCAAGGCACGTAGCAGTAAGGGAAACGTGCTGTCAAAGAATACTATACAGAGAATAGGACTGAAGTCGCACGGAGGAAGTACACTCGGCGGAAGAAAGGTGTGGTTTGATGAAGACGTCAAGCGACTGAACTATGACAATAGAGGAAGATATCTCGGTGAATTCGGTAATGATGACAAGATTCTTGTTGTGTTGTCTTCAGGAGAATACTACCTCAGTTCTTTTGATTTGAATAATCACTACGAAGACAATCTTGTCCGTCTTGAAAAATATAAGATAGACAAGGTGTGGTGTGCTGTTGTTCGTTATGCATCAGAAAAGAAGATGGCATACATAAAGCGTTTCCTTATGGAAGCAACAACAAGAAAGCAGAACTTCATGGGCGATGATGCGAACAACAAACTGATGTTGCTTACGGATGTGAAAAATCCACAGATACAAATCTCCTTTGCTGGTGCTGATGCTGTACGTGTGCCTGTAGATATAGATACGTCTAAATTTATTGTTTTAAGAAGTTCAAAAGCAAAAGGCAAACGATTGTCTGCATATCCCGTTGCTGACGTTGTGCTGACATCCTACGACGAAGAATCTACGGAAGATGAAGAAATTGCAGAACATGTCCAGGATGAGGCAACTGATGCTCAAGGTGCAGATGAGGTGAATGATGGAACTGTCCAAAAAGCAGAACCTTTACAGGGAGAACTGGATTTGTTTTGATGAAAATGCGATATTATAGTTTTCTTGTTATATTACTGACAAGTCTGTCTGCCTATTCTCAGCGTGACACGATACAGGGTGACAACATTACTGTGAAAAGTAATATGGTAGGTATTGGTGGTACAAACGTATTGGATACCTATATCTCGCCTGAAAAATATCGTGGAATGGATATTCGGTTCATCTCCATGACGGAGAAATGGAATCCAAACAAGAAACTGTCGTATCAGCGTATGTTCAGTATCAATGCTGCACTACCACATAACAGAGCTGAGAACTGCAACTATCTTGCAGGTATGATAAACTACTCATGGGGGTTGCATTATAATATAATTGTCAACGGTCAAGGGTCTACAGTCAAGCAACAACAACTCCGTTTACAATTTGGTGCTTTGTTGGAGGGAAATCTTGGTGGATTGTATTCAACTCGTTCAAGCAATAACGTGGGACAAGCAAAAATGTCAATAAATATATGTCCATCAGCCATAGTATCCTATGATTTCCCTTTATGGAATCGGATGTTTACGGCACGTTATGAGATAGATGCACCATTATTTGGCATAATGTTTTCTCCAAATTATGGGCAGTCTTATTATGAGATATTTACCGAAGGAAACAGTGACCATAATATCGTGCTGACGTCATTGGGCAATGCTCCATCAATGAGGCATTTCCTTACTTTAGATATCCCGATAAAATCGGTTACTTTGCGTGTTGGGTATGAAGGCGATTTCCAACAGTCAAATGTGAATGGGATAAAGTCGCATGTATGGACAAATAGTTTCCTAATAGGTTATGTAAAACGCTTCAAATTGACAAAGATAAGATGAAGGCACTGAAATTTCTCATGACTATGATATGCTGTACAATGCTGGTCGCTTGTATAGATGTCGATGAACGTTCTGATTCGCGTGATGGGAACTATGATGCCTTGTGGACGATAATAGATGAACATTATTGTTATTTCGATTACAAAAAGGCCGAATACGGGCTTGACTGGGACAATGTATATGCAAAATACAAAGGTCGTGCAGATACGGTAAAGACAGTGATAGAACAGTTTGAGGTGTTCTCTGACATGCTTGATGAACTGCGTGACGGACATGTAAATCTTGTTTCGGACTTTAACTTTTATCGTTATTGGGATTGGAAAGAAGGTTATCCTGAAAATTTCAGCGACTCCATCCTGCGGCGTTATATCGGGACAGATTATTATATGGCAGGAGGTTTGAAATACTGCATACTTAGAGATTCTATTGCTTATCTGCGATGTGAAAGTTTTTCGTCGTCATTTTCGGAAAATAACCTATCGTATGCATTGTTTTTGATGAGTGAATGTCCTGCACTCATTTTGGATGTGCGAAATAACGGTGGAGGTAATCTGACTTTGGCAGAACGACTGTCGTCTCGGTTTACAGAGGAGAAGATTCTAACGGGGTATATGCGTCACAAGACAGGAAAGGGGCATTCTGATTTTTCTGATTATGAAGCACGATACGTTGAACCATCTTCTGGTGTGAGGTGGACAAAACCAGTAATAGTATTGACGAATAGAGGAGTGTTCTCTGCTGCCAATGAATGCGTAAATGAACTTCGTTGCTGTCCTAATGTAACTGTGATTGGTGACAGGACAGGCGGTGGCGGTGGACTTCCTTTTACTTCAGAACTGCCGAATGGGTGGACGGTACGTTTTTCTGCTTGCCCGATGTATGATAAGGATAAAAAAGATATTGAATTTGGAATAGAACCAGATTATAAGGTTGATATAACATCTGATGACTATCAGAAAGGAGTTGATACCATATTGGAATTTGCTTTTGAATACATTATCAATATCTTGAGCGAGAATTAAAATATACTTGTTATGAAGAACGTCTTTGTTATATTGTTTTTGTGGTTTTCGTGTGCTATTTTTGCTGTAACCCCTAACGACTCTGTTCGTCATTATGTGATTGAAGGTGACGGAATTACGGCAGGAAAATATATGACTTCCTCGGACGGATTGTCGTCATTTAGTATAGAGCAAAAGGGGAAAATACCTTTTTCTCAACAATGTATTGTTCAGACAAAAGGAGAGTTGAAGAAAGTTGATGATATTCCTTATATGCGTGTCCGTGGAGCATTGCCAATACCTTCATGTTATACCCCTACAGAACAGGGCGTTCATGCAGGACTTGCAGAGGGTGTATATCATCATCTTCATTCTGCTGGTATGGATGTTATGCCTAATGGGGATATACTGGCAATATATTTCAGTACTCCTCTTGGCAAGGCTGAGGCAGATACCTCCACCACTTTTGTACAAGCACGTCTGCGCTATGGTAGTGATGAATGGGACATGCCAGAACTTCTATTCCGGACGAGAGGGGGAAATGATCAGTCGGCACTTGTCTTTACGGATAAAGATACTATTTGGTTCTTTGGTGGTGGTCGTGGATTAGGCGATGGTGTTCCATTCCGTATCCTTCGCAGTACGGATAACGGGCAGACATGGACGCTCATCATCCCACAGATGGACCATCCTTTGACAGCTTATATGGCACAGCCTATCACAACAGCGTTCCGCAACGATAAAGGTGAACTGTTTGTTGCCATTGATGGAAAAGGACCATCAAGTTTGCTTCTCAGAAGTCAGGATGGGGGATATTCTTGGCATGACATGGGAGGACGGACTTCGTCACGACATTCGGCAATCGTCCCTTTGGATAATGACGGGAATCTGTTGTCCATAGGAGGAAAGAATAATGGAGTAAATGGGTGGAATGCCCAAAATATATCACATGATTGGGGAGCAATATGGGAAAGTCCTACAGAATCTCCATTCCCTCCACTTGGTACAGCACAACGTCCTTGTATCATACGTTTGCGTTCTGGTGCATTGCTTGCTGTAGGTGATTCTTATATGCACAAGAAAAAGATTGCTCCGCCTGAAGGGTGGAAATATGGTAACGGATGTTATGCTGCTTTGTCGCATGATAATGGTAAGACATGGAAGATACGAATCTTACCAGTGACATTACCACAACATCACCGTGTCACATATCCATCATTGGGTTATGTAACCTTGCGTCAAGGGCATGATGGCATGATTCATATATTGACAACCACGAACTATCCGGGGATACACATTGAATTTAATGAGGCGTGGCTAAATGCAGAAGATAATGCGGTGGAAACGTCAAAAATTACAGAATGTCTGTCTGAAGAGACAAATAAGACTGGGCGTTTCTTAACAGGAAAACACATAGAATATTATCCTAATGGAAAAAAGCACCATGAGGTGGTATATAAACATGGTAGGCGTACTGGTTTGGAAATCTTATGGCGTGAAGATGGGACAATAGAGTGGCAATGGAAGCGTGATTTAAAGACGAATGTCGGAGTTTGGACTCAGTACTGGGACAATGGTAAAAAACGTGTTGAAAGCACTTGGAATTTACGTCCGACACCTCGTGATTTACCTGAAACAACAATCAATGGTTGTGTGGCAGAAGGAAAGTCAAGACATTGGGATAGGAATGGCAAGTTGATAGCAGAATACACATTCCATAACGGCATTGAAAATGGTAATGCTGGAGATGAGTCATCATCTGGCATACAAAATGAAGGAAAATAACCTTTTTAGCGTTTGTTTTTGAAAAACTCCTGAATCAAATTTCTACACTCTTCTTCCAAGACGTGTCCCTCTACTTCTGTTTTAGGATGGAGGGCTTTTGGTGCTAATTGTGTAAATCCTTTTTTTTCATCATCACATCCATAAACGATACGTGATATCTGGCTCCATCCTATAGCACCAGCACACATTACGCATGGTTCGACAGTTACATATAATGTGCAGTCCTGTAAGTATTTCCCCCCTAAGAAACTTGATGCAGATGTGATAGCTTGCATCTCTGCATGAGCCGTTGTGTCGCAGAGTGTTTCTGTCAGATTATGTGCACGTGAGATGATGTTGTTTTTGCAGACGATGACAGCTCCGATAGGTACCTCATCTTTTTCTAAGGCAATGCGTGCTTCCGCCAATGCCTTCTGCATAAACTCTTCGTCTTTTGTCATATTAGTCTATGTATTCAAAATCTTCGGAATCATCGTCACAATCCTCATATTCGATGTCATCATCAAAGTCGGAAATGTTGATTGTATTGATGTCTTTGTCTCGATGAACAAGATTCTCGTCGCCTATTATTCGTTGTAGTTTGTTACTTTCACTATTCAATTCTTCCCAAAGAACATCTTTTAGTTCTGTTAACCCAAACTGTGAAACCGAAGAAATGAAAACAATAGGCAGTCCTTCTGGTAATTCGCTTTTCAGCATTTCAATGAGCTCATCATCGAGAAGGTCGCATTTTGTTATAGCCAGCACTCTATGTTTGCACAACATGTCTGGATTGAACTTCTCTAATTCATGGATGAGAATGTCAAATTCTTTTTTGATATTGTCAGAGTCTCCAGGAATCATAAACAATAACAATGAATTACGTTCAATGTGACGAAGGAATCGTAACCCCAATCCCTTACCTTCACTTGCACCTTCGATGATGCCAGGAATGTCAGCCATTACGAATGACTTGTTGTCACGATAGGATACGATACCCAAAGAAGGTTCGAGTGTTGTAAATGGGTAATTTGCAATTTTTGGTTTTGCCGATGAAAGCGTGGATAACAATGTGCTTTTTCCGGCATTTGGAAATCCAACAAGGCCGACATCTGCAAGCAGTTTTAGTTCCATGATGACAGTCATCTCCTGCATTGGTTCTCCTGGCTGAGCATAACGTGGTGCTTGGTTTGTTGAGGTTCTAAATTGAAAATTACCGAGTCCTCCACGACCACCTTTTAGAAGCATTACCTCTTGTCCGTCTTCAGTAACATCACACACGTATTTGCCAGTTTCAGCATTATATACTACCGTTCCGCATGGTACATCAATATATATGTCTTTTCCATCCGTACCATGACATTTGTCACGTCCTCCGTTACCTCCATGTTCTGCGAAGATGTGACGTTGATATTTCAAGTGCAAGAGTGTCCAATAATTATGGTTACCTCGCAGATAGATGTTTCCTCCACGTCCTCCATCACCACCATCTGGTCCTCCGTTAGGTTGGTATTTCACATGGCGTAAATGCATAGAACCTTTGCCTCCTTTACCTGAACGGCAATGAATGCGTACATAGTCTATGAAATTAGATTCAAGTGGCATAGATGCTTTGGTGGAAAATGTTATTTGTCAGTGTTTATCTTATCAAGGAAATCAAAGATTTCAGATAGCATGAGATCTTTTGAGCCTTTCCATGTGAAGGTGTTACGCATACCTTCTTTTTCAAACCATTCTATTACAGGTTTTGTCTGTTGATAAAATACGTTGAAACGGGCTTTAATTGTTTCTTCGTTGTCATCAGTACGACCTTCTTTAATTGCTCTTCCGAGTAAACGTTCCATGAGTGTCTGTTCATCAACACTTAGTTCAACGACGATGCCCATATCTTGTTTGCGTGATGCAAACATTTCTTTCAACACCTCAGCTTGGTGGACAGTACGTGGAAATCCATCAAAGATAACACCTTGTCCCGATGGCTGTTCGTCATAGACTTTAGCCAATATCTCAACCATTGTTTCATCTGGGATGAGATTGCCTTTTTCAATTATGGCTTGGATGTTCTTTCCTAATTCCGTCCCTTTTTTAATTTCAGCCCGTAATACATCTCCAGTGGAAATGTGGCTCATGTTATACCTCTGTGCTATTTCTGCACTATATGTTCCTTTCCCCGAACCAGGCGCTCCGATAATAATAATATTTTTCATTTTTTCAGTGTATAAATTTCATTTAGGTTTCTTCCTTGTTGATTATAATCCAGACCATAACCAACGACAAAGTCATTAGGTATGTTAAATGCAATATATTTTATGTCCATTGGAACTTGCTGGTTTGCAGGCTTATGCAACAAAGTACATATTTGTATAGATGCAGGAGATTGCTCTGTGAGTTGCTCAAGAATGTATTTCATTGTCAAACCAGTGTCTATTATATCTTCAAGAATTATTACATGTCTGTTTTGCATATCAGAGTTTAGTCCAATCATTTGTTTTATGGCTCCTGTTGAAGATGTTCCTTCATACGAAGCTAATTTGATAAATGATATTTCATGATTGATGGTCAGATGTCGGCACAGGTCAGCGGCAAAAATAAATGAGCCATTAAGGATTGCGAGGAATAAAGGATTCTTATCCTTCATTTCTTCATTTATTTGTGTGGCAATTTCCTTTATTCGTTCTTGTATTTTTTCTTTGGTGATTAAAGTTTTAAACGTTTTGTCTAAGACCTGTACTTCGCTCATGATTGGTTGTAATTTAATTTGGCACAAAATTAGTAAAAAATATGAAAATATTAATTTTGTTTGATAAAAGACTTATATGTCTGTTCACAGATATTTACAATAAGCTGTGTGGCTTTTTCCATAACTTGTACAGAAACAAATTCATGTGGACCGTGAAAGTTAACACCTCCTGCAAAAAGGTTTGGACAGATGAGTCCGTTGAATGACAATTGTGCACCATCAGTGCCTCCACGTATCGGCTTTACAATAGGGGAAATTCCGCAATCTTTCATTGCTTTCAAGGCAATGTCAACAACATGCATTTGTTGTTCAACTTTCTCACGCATATTATAATATGTGTCAGACAAGTCGATTTTTACGATTTCATCACCATATTTGCTATTTATCCTTTCGGTACATTTTAATATAAATTCTTTACGTTTTTCAAAATGTTGACGATCATGATCACGGATGATATACGAAAGTGTTGCCTTTTCCACATTCCCGGAAAAGTTAGTAAGATGATAAAATCCTTGATACTTTTCGGTATGTTCTGGGGTCTCTTCTCGAGGTAGCATAGATGCGAAATCCATAGCAACCATGCAAGCATTGATCATCTTGTCTTTTGCATATCCAGGATGTACGCTTACACCATTTATTATGATTTTTGCGGAAGCGGCATTGAAATTTTCATATTCTAATTCTCCGAGGTCTCCTCCGTCAATAGTATATGCCCATCTGCAATTAAACTTTTTTACATCAAAATGTTGAGCCCCTCTACCAATTTCTTCATCAGGATTAAAAGCAATGCGTATTTTACCATGCTTTATCTCATCGTGGTGTTGGAGAAATGACATAGCCTGAACTATTTCTGCAATTCCAGCTTTGTCATCAGCACCTAATAACGTGTGTCCATCAGTGACGATGATATCTTCGCCAATATGTTTGAGTAATTCTGGATAAGTGGAAGTGTCTGTAACAATCTTTTCGTTTTTGTCCTGAGATAATATGATGTCTCCCCCATTGTATCTTTTTATTAAACGTGCGTTTATGTTTTTTCCACTACAATCAGGAGATGTATCATAATGTGAAATGAAGCCTATCGTTGGGATGTCCTCATTAGTGTTTGCAGGGAGTGTAGCATAAATGTATCCCTTGTCGTCTATTTCAACCTCCTTCAGTCCTTCATTGTCTAATTCCTGTTTTAGATAATTAGCAAAGATGAGTTGTTTGGGAGTGCTAGGAATAGATGAAGACTCTTCATTAGACTGTGTGTCGAATGTGGTATATTTTAGAAAGCGTTCAATAAGATTCATTTGATATTTTTACGATAATAATGTTGGGTTTTATTTTTGAAATGAATGATAAGTGTATCTTGATGTTTTATCTCAAAGTCGCATGTGTCAATGCTGTTCTGAGGTTTTGTTGTGCTTAAAAGAAGGTGACCATTGTATAGTCTCCACTCTTTGTAGAACTTCATACGCGGATATTTCACTATTTGTATGCGATCGTCGTTTATTATCTTCATAGGAGACATACAACTGACAGTATTGTTTTGATGTAACTGAATGCTATATTCTACGGGCTTGAAGATAGAGTCACGTTGTTCGTCGCTTATCTTTTCCATAAAATGTTGACAGAATTTTTGAAATTGAGATTCAGTCATGGATGCAGGTTTTTGTAGTTCAGGTATAGCTGAATAATACCATGTGCCACATAATTTGTCTATATTGATGATGCGTTTGGCACTTTTTTTGTCTGCAGATAATATGACCGCAATATTGCTTCCAGTGGTAGGAAACCCATGTATTTGATGGTTTTTAAAAGCAGGAATGATAGAATAATTTTGTGGGTCGTCCAGATTATAAGACATTATAGAAATGACTGAATCGTTGTTGGCATCACATGCCAGACCGTACAATGTAGAATCCCCCTCTTCATTTTTCATTATAGCTGTTTCTGCATTGTGATTTGTTTTTTCATGCTTGTGGCAAGCTGTAAGAATGAATGCGGAGATTATTGCTAAAATTATTAATTTTAGTTTCATCTTTTTGATTTTTAATTATTTGTTTGCAAAGGTATCAATTATTTTATAATTTTGCAACGCATATATTTAAAATGAATTGTTATAAATTATAAAAAAAAATACCATGGCAAAGAAAAAGAAGATACAGTTTAGTCTGCTTTATCGTGATATGTGGCAGTCTTCTGGAAAATTTCAGCCTCGTAAAGATCAGCTAGAGAGAGTTGCTCCAGCAATTATTGATATGGGGTGTTTTCAACGTGTTGAAACAAATGGTGGAGCATTTGAGCAAGTGAATTTGCTCGCAGGCGAAAATCCAAATGATGCAGTGCGTGCATTCTGTAAACCATTTAATGAGGTGGGCATTCAAACGCACATGCTTGATCGCGGACTTAATGCTCTGCGCATGTATCCAGTGCCAGATGATGTACGTGAGTTGATGTATAAAGTTAAGAAAGCACAGGGAGTTGATATCCCTCGTATTTTCTGTGGACTTAATGACACACGCAATATAATACCAAGTATCAAATGGGCTAAAAAGGCAGGTATGATACCTCAGGCTACATTGTGTATCACCACATCGCCAATTCATACTGCAGAATATTATGCATCTATCGCAGATGAGCTTATTGCTGCAGGTGCTGAAGAAATTGCATTGAAAGACATGGCAGGGATAGGACAACCTGCAATGTTGGGAAAACTGACAAAGTTAATAAAGACAAAGCATCCTGAAATAATTATAGAATATCATGGACATAGTGGTCCAGGATTATCTATGGCGTCAATATTGGAGGTTTGTAATAATGGTGCAGATATTATTGACACAGCTGTAGAACCTTTGTCTTGGGGAAAAGTCCATCCAGATATTATCTCCGTACAAAGCATGCTCAAGCACGAGGGATTTGAAGTTGCGGACATAAATATGAATGCTTATATGCAAGTCCGTAGTTTGACACAGGAATTTATTGACGATTGGCTCGGCTATTTCATAAATCCACAGAACAGAATTATGTCATCTCTATTGCTGGGTTGTGGACTACCAGGTGGAATGATGGGCTCTATGATGGCAGATTTGGCAGGTATTCACGGAGTTATCAATAAGACTTTGAAAGCCAAAGGTGAACCTGAATTGTCAACGGATGAGATTTTGGTCAAATTGTTTGATGAAGTAGCATACGTTTGGCCACGTGTAGGCTATCCTCCATTGGTTACTCCATTCTCACAGTATGTAAAGAACATTGCTTTGATGAATCTTCTTACATTAGCACAAGGCAAGGGACGTTTCTCAATGATGGATGATAGTATGTGGGGTATGATTCTCGGAAAGAGTGGTAAAGTTCCAGGACCAATAGATGAAGAATTGATAAAATTGGCAAAAGAAAAAGGAAAGGAATTTACAGATGCAGACCCTCATACTCTTATACCAAATGCTTTGGATGATTTCCGTAAGGAGATGAAGGATAATAATTGGGATTTCGGTAAGGATGATGAAGAACTATTTGAGTTGGCTATGCATCCAGAACAGTATCGTAATTATAAGAGTGGTGCCGCAAAGAAGAATTTCCTTGCTGATTTGCAGAAAGCAAAAGATGCAAAACTTGGTGCAACATTGACACCAGAACAAGTTGCAGAAATAAAACATGCAAAAGCAGATCCTGTTGTTTGTCCTGTCAAAGGTCAACTATTCTGGGAGTTTGGCGGTGGCGATGAGGCTGCTTCCACATCTCAACCAGCAATAGGACGAGAGTATGAAGAGGGCGAATTATTCTGTTTTGTTAAGACACCATGGGGGCAAACTCAGGAAGTTGGAGCCGCTCTTGGTGGCAAACTTGTGGAAGTTTGTGTGAAACAGGGTGGTTTTGTCAACAGAGGAGATATACTCGGGTATATTGAACGTAAGGCATAGTTGTCTGTTGATATTTGATGAATTATCAAAAGATAATTGATAAATATTATCCTAATGATAATGAGCAAAAACGTATTTTGCTCAGTCATAGCAAGTCTGTAGTGCACAAAGCACTGCAGATTTGTGATAATCATCCAGAACTTAATTTGGATAGATGCTTTATTGAGGAAGCAGCAATGCTACATGATATAGGTATTTTTGCGTGCAATGCTCCAGGTATAAAATGTTATGGACAGGAACCATATCTTATTCATGGATATATCGGTGCAGAGTTGTTACGTAAAGAAGGTTTTCCGCGTCATGCTCATGTGTGTGAACGGCATACAGGTACAGGAATAACAAAGGAATTGATTCAAAAACGTGATTTACCATTGCCATTGGATAGAGTTTATATCCCGGAAACAATGGAGGAAAAGGTGATATGTTATGCAGATAAATTCTTTTCTAAAAGTCATTTGAAATTAACACGAACAATTGATGAAACTTATAAGAGTTTGATTGGTTTTGGTGTTGAGACTGCAAACCGTTTCAAAGAATGGAGTTTGATGTTTGAATAAAATAAAAGGTGTAAGGTCTTGAGAAAAGGTTTCGTTATAATGATGATATTAATGCTTGCAATGTTTGGCATTGCAGGTAACAGTATGTCATTATCTAATGCTTCTCAAGATACTGTGTCTATAAAAACTTCTCATTTAGATACACTGAAATTGGATAGCTTACAAAAAGCTATTCTAGAGCATAACAAGGCTGTTGACGACTCTATTACTGCTGACAGCTTGTTGAAAAAAGATAGTAAAGCGCTTGAAGCCCCTGTTGATTATGTGGCAGAAGATTCTGTTGTATATGATGCCTCATCAAAGATGGCGTATTTGTTTGGAAACTCAAATGTAAAGTATCAAGATATGGATCTTACGTCTGATGAAATTCAGATGAATATGGATTCATCGTTAGTACGTGCATTTGGTCGTACAGATACTTTGGGAAATGTGATAGGAAAACCATTGTTCAAACAGGGCGAAGACCAGTATGAAAGCGATTCTATCGCCTTTAATTATAAGACAAAGAAAGGTTTTATTTCTGGCGTTTATACAGAACAGCAAGATGGTTTTATTAAGAGCGAGAAGTCAAAGAGACGGGATGATGGACAGCTTTTCATGCAACATGGTAGATATACAACATGTGATAAACCAGATCCTGATTTTTATCTTGCCCTTTCCCGAGCCAAAGTACGTCCTGGTAAGGATGTGTTTTTCGGTCCTGCATATATGGTGGTTGAAGATGTCCCACTTCCGCTGGCAATACCTTATGGTTTTTTCCCATTTTCAAAGAGTTATTCCAGTGGCTTGATTATGCCGACGTATGGCGATGAAAGTTCCAGAGGATTTTATCTGCGTGATGGTGGGTATTATTTTGCTATTAATGACAAAGTAGATTTGAAATTAATAGGAGAAATATATACGAAGGGCTCTTGGGGATTATCTGTAGCTAGCAATTATAGAGTACGATATAAGTATAATGGTAGTTTTCTTGCATCTTACCAAAATTCTGTTGAAGGTGAGAAAAATCTTCCAGATTATGCCAAGTCGGAAAGTTTTAAAATTCAATGGTCGCATTCTCAGGATAGCAAATCAAATCCTTATAGTAATCTGTCAGCAAGTGTCAACTTCGCAACATCAAGTTATGAGAGAAATAATTTGACGTCAATGTATAATCCTACGGCATTGACACAGAGCACACGTACTTCAAGTGTGAGTTATAGTACAGGTTTCTCAAGTATAGGATTGACACTGAGTTCAACAATGAATGTCAATCAAAATATGCGTGATTCATCTCTAGCAATTACACTGCCTGATTTGAATATGTCAATAAGCCGTTTTTATCCATTTAAACGTAAGCATGCTGCAGGCAAAGATCGTTGGTATGAGAAGATAGCGATGTCTTATACTGGACAATTCAGTAATTCAATTTCTTCCAAAGAGGATTTGGTGATGCATTCCAATCTTGTAAAGGATTGGAAGAATGGTATGCAACACAGAATTCCAATAAGTGCAAACTTCTCATTATTCAATTACATAAACATAACACCATCTTTTAACTTTACAGATCGTATGTACACCAACAAGATTGAGCGTAGTTGGGATGATGTCAATCAAAAGGAAGTTTGCGATACCGTTTATGGCTTCAATAATGTGTGTAATTGGGATTTGAGTATAAGTGCTAATACTAAGCTTTATGGATTCTGGGTGCCAAGCAAGAAGATTTTTGGTGACAAGATTCAGGCCATTCGTCATGTGTTCTCTCCTTCGGTAAGTTTCTCTTATGCTCCTGATTTTGGAGACCCTAGTTATGGCTATTGGGATAGTTATACCAAAACAGATGCTGCAGGAAATGTATCACTTGTAACCTATAATAAGTATTCTAACTCTTTGTATGGTGCTCCAGGACAAGGTAAAACGGGAAATATTTCTTTCAGTATCAGCAATAATGTGGAAATGAAGGTTAAAAGTGACAAAGATTCTACAGGGTATCGTAAGGTAAGTCTTATAGATGAATTGGGAGCAAGCATGTCGTATAATATGGCAGCAGAGAAGAGACCTTGGAGTGACCTAAGTACCACAATACGTTTGCGATTGACAAAAAGTTATACTTTTAACATGGCTGCTGTTTTTGCAACCTATGCATATGAATTGGATGAAAATGGAAATCCATACATTGGAGATAGGACAGAATATAGTTATGGGCGTTTTGGACGTTTCCAGGGTTTGTCACAGAATCTGTCATACACTTTCAACAATCAGACATTAAAAAAGATATTCGATCGCTTGAGAGGCATAAAGGGGGAGAGCATTGGTGATGACACAAAACGTGATAATGATAAAGGTGATGTAAATACAAATGAAGACCCTGTTATGCGGCAGAACAGACGACAGGCGTCTTCTTCTGACAAAGCAGAGACAGATGCAGATGGTTATCTGAAATTTAATATACCATGGTCGTTAAGTGTCAGTTATGGTATTACTATGCGTGAAAATACTGCTGGTGAGTTTAATAAAAGCTCTATGCGTTATCCGTATAAGTTCTCCCAGAATATGAATTTCTCTGGTAACATCACAATCGCAAAAGGATGGAATATCAGTTTCTCTTCTGGCTACGATTTTGACAATCATAAATTGGCGATGACAACAGCTTCTTTAGGACGTGATCTTCATTGTTTTAATATGTCTTGTTCGGTTGTGCTGAGCCCATATACATCATATAATTTCTCTTTCCGTTGTAATGCTGCAACTCTTACGGATGCACTGAAATATGATAAACGCAGCAGTTATTCCAATAATATCAAATGGTATTGACAAGACTTACGCAATGTTTTGTATCAGTTGTGTAAGTTGAATAAATTCATCGATGGATAGTTGTTCTGGTCTCATCGTCATAAATTGACTAGATGAGATGGTGCTTAATTGTTCATTGTTCAATATTTGTTTTAGGCTTACCCTTAACATCTTCCTTCTTTGGTTGAAGACTGTTTTGACAATGTTTTTGAATAATTTTTCGTCACACTCTAAGTCCAGAGTATCATTACGTGTCATTCTAATGACAGCACTTTTTACTTTTGGAGGAGGGTTAAAGACATTCTCATCAACCGTAAAAAGATATTCAACATTATACCATGCTTGTATCAATACGCTTAATATTCCGTATGCTTTACTTCCTGGATTAGCTGCAATACGTTGTGCAACTTCTCGTTGTATCATCCCTGTGCTACAAGGAATCAGTTCCTTATTGTCAAGCATTTTGAAAAAGATTTGGGATGAAATATCGTATGGATAGTTGCCTGTCAAAACAAATTGTCTTCCATTAAACACGTTGTCAAGCTCCATTCTTAGGAAATCTTCACCTATTATATTTGTGTCAAGTTGTGTGAAGTGTTCATGTAAATAACAAACAGATTCCTTGTCTATTTCAACAACTTTTATCTCTCGAGATTTTGTAATTAGAAATTGTGTCATGACACCCATACCTGGTCCTACTTCTAATATTGGGATGTCTGGACATGCATCAACAGTGTCTGCAATTGCTTTTGCAATGTTGAGGTCGGTCAAAAAATGTTGACCGAGATTCTTTTTTGGTTTAACTTTATTCATAATTGATACAAAAGTATAAAAAAAAATGTAATTTTGCATTCTATGAGTAAAATACATATGTCATATAAGAATAGGTTAAAGGTTGGTAACGTATTAAAGGTCTTACTGTCTTTGATTTTCGGTGGACTTATCTTGTATTGGATGTATCGAAAATTTGATTTTCGGAATATCGGTGATTTTATGCTTTATAAAATGGATTGGATGTGGATGTTTATTTCCTTCCCATTTGGTATTCTTGCACAGATGTTTCGTGGATGGAGATGGAAACAAACTCTTGAACCAGTAGGTGAAACCTGTCGTGCTAGAACTCTTATCAATTCTATATATTTATCTTACGCAGTGAGCCTTATCATCCCACGTATAGGAGAGTTTGCTCGCTGTGGTGTGCTGTCCTCAAAGGATGGAGTTTCTTTCCCGAAAGCACTAGGTACTGTATTTATGGAACGTATTATTGATATGTTATTGATATTGATAATAACAGGTGTTGTGCTTTTTTTGCAAATAAATGTCTTTGGGACATTTTTTGATAAAACAGGCGTTAGTATAGATTCTATTTTTTATCGATTTACTGAAATAGGGTGGATTGTTACTGGTATATGTTTTGTAACCATCATTGTGGTGATATTGTTTTTATTGAAAAAGTTCAGTGTTCACCATCGCATCAGCAGTGCATTGCATAGTATCGTAGAGGGCCTTGTGTCATTGAAATATGTAAAAAACAAACCATTGTTTTTCTTTTTTACTCTTGCAATATGGGTGAGCTATTTTCTGCATTTTTATCTGACCTTCTATTGTTTTGAGTTTACGAAGGATTTAGGTTTAATGTGTGCATTGGTATGCTTTATTGTCGGTAGCATTGCCGTCATAGTGCCTACGCCTAATGGTGCGGGCCCATGGCATTTTGCTGTTAAGACAATGCTTGTCCTTTATGGAGTTGTTGATACCGACGCCCTATATTTTGTACTCATTGTACATACGGTACAGACTCTTCTTGTCGTATTACTTGGTATATACAGTGCAATATATATGTCGATAACAAAATAAGTCAGAGATATAATTTTGCTTTTGTATTATAATAATTTCTACCTATAGTATAATTCCATAGATTTTTGGCGTTCTTTGATGATTTGCAAGGCTCTATTGTTGTGCATTGTTTTGGAAGCATTGCATCCAGTGTGTCGCATAGTTTCGCGATAAAATCGAACATATTGTATTCGCAAAGCATCTTTTCTTTACATTGTTTCAATATTTGCTGTGCATCCTTATATCTGTCCGCTTCTATTTGTTTCTGTATGATTTCAATAGCTCTATCTGGATTTTTTATGTCGATATATTCAAAAGCAGCATTGGAGAAATAATCAGTTAGGTTTGTACATCCATAATAAAATGGGAAAGCTTCTGCTAGAAAGCAGTCTCCTAATTTTTCTGTCCAATAGTATCTTTGTGATGAATTCTCTATTACGATGTGATACTTGTAAGGAGCAATCACATCCCACTTATCGTCAAATGGATTTTCACCACGTCCAAAGACATCTACTTTATCTCCGAAATAGTCTTTGAGTTTTCTTACAAAGCGTATTCTGTCAATATGTCCTTGTGTAAAAGCCTTATTACTACTGATGACAGAAATGAGTTTTGTTTTTGATGGTGATGGTTGTTTTTTCAGCATATCATAGTCCATGCTGTATGTGACAACCCCATTGCGGTCTTCCTTGTACCCTATAAACCAAGGTAGTATTGCAGGGGAATAATGTACTAGTGATTTTTTGTATTTCTTTTGTTTTGTTTCTTCTTGACAGGTACAAATATGCCCAAATTGTTGCAGATATCTTTTCGGATAAATCAAAACAGAACTTGGTTCTGTTGCTAAGAATATCGTGTTCTGCGGTGCAACATTGCAAGATTGTGTGTGTCTGACACCTTTACCCTGTACAACCCAGAAGTCAGCTTCGTCAATTTCATCATCGAGATAAAACTGATATCTGCCATCAGAAGATTGCAGAGTGTGTCCTTTTGTCTGTCGGTGATAGATTGTCCTTAATTCGGAACGATACGGAGTGAGTCTTATTTTGAACATAGATAATGGCTAAATGGTTTTTGTTGTGACCTTATAATCTTTCGTGCACATTTCAAAGGATAATTTTATCCAAACAATAAATACAGGCAATGCCTTTAGTGCGTATGGCTGTATGATTGTTTGTTTTATGTATGTTGGAAATATGTCTGTAGGAGAAAGACTTGTGATTATAAATACGAAGATAATAATTGCAATATCCAGAGTTGACCGTTTCCAAGTTACTGCAATAAACCATATTGCTACACCAACGAGAGCTATTATGTAACTGCATGATTCACTACCTGTGCTGAATAGCACGACAAACATCAATACAGAGGCAAGAAACATCTGACGAAATGCTGTATTTTTATATTGTTTGAATCGTAGGTATGGTAAAATAAAAATTAAAATTCCTGGTATTATTAACCACATATCAGAATAGGTATCACACGTAGTTATCTTCCTCACTATTCCCAAGAATGATATGTTTTGATAAAATGAGAAGGTGTTGGAAGAATCTTTCGTTACAATGCTTAAATACCATTCCTTATATTGCCCGATGATATATTCGGGATTACTTATCAACATTGGGATGATAAATGCTACTATGCTCCAAAGGATTAGACCATATAAGAATCGTTTTTTGTGTTTGGAGAAGAAAAAGAATGCAAGTCCTACTATTCCATATAGTTTTACAAATGTTCCGATGATAATACATAATGTTCCCCATATATCTTGTTCTTTTTCTATCAGGCAGAATGTCAGTATGATTAGTGCTGCAGTTACTATATTAAACTGTGACAAAGCAAGGGCCGTAAAAAGTTCATTTGTGCAGAACCAAAACAAGAATACTTGTTGTTTTTGATTAAATGTGGATTTCCTTATTGACAAATACAGTATTAGAGTAATACAGACATGCCACAATGCCAATCCTGCCCATCTTGGAATTAAGGCAAATGGTGCTATTATAACACTGAATAATGGTCCATAATGATTGGTGTCGAAATATTCCTGTGGATAGACATCATATAAAGATTTCTGTTCTATTGTGTGCCAGAAGACTCCACGAAAAATAGAAAAGTTATTGCTGTCCCATTCTAATATAGCGGCAACAACAGCCATGATAACCCATACTGTGAGTATAGTGTATTTGTTCGCTACAAATTTATATGTTGATATTTTGTTCAAATACATTTTGGAATCCTTTCCATACAGAAGATACATCAATGAGTTTCATCCGCTCTTCATAGGTTAATTCTTTCTTGTCTTGTTCGTCAACAGGCATTATGTCCTCTGTACTGATCCCTGCAAATCGGATACTTTCTTTAGGCAACCATAAGCCTTTTCTTATACCTGGAGGGAAAATTGCAAAGGATGGAATATCCAATGCTTGTGCTATGTGACGAGGTCCACCTTCATTGCCGAAAAAGAAGTCACAGTTTGCCGTCAATGCACAGAGTTCGGTCAGTGACTTCGCTTCAATGTTGGTAAAGATGTGGCTGTCATCATTCATCTCTTTGTGATATGCAATGGCACAATTTTTCTCAGTTTCACCGGAGAAATTGAATATTATTTGTAGGTTGTACTTTTGTATGATTTTTGATAGTATTTCCTTCATGTATTCCTTTGGCCATACTTTGTATTCTTGTCGTGCTGTTGGTGTACAGAGTATGACTGGCTTATTGAAATCAATACCTTGATTTTGCATGTATTGACGGAAATTCAAACGATCTTCATCGCTGACATAAAGTGAGAATTTTTCACTAGCCTTGATGTCGAATTTTTTCTTTAGAGGTTCTAGGAAGATGTTGTTCTGTTGAACGCGGCTCAACATGTTGTTGTGGTTATCTACCATGTAGTTCAATATTCCTTTACCATATCTTTTTTTTGTACCTATTCTGTAAGATGTTGAAAGTGAAAACAATGAAAACCAGAGTGTCTTTATTGTTCCACGCATATCAATGATGATGTCATAATGCTTATTGTGCATAGTCTTCCATACCTTGGAAATGTATTTAACGGGGTTGTGGTTTTCTTCATCATCAAACGTGATAACGTTATCTACATCAGGATGGTTAACATATAGTGTGTGAATACCCTTGTTTATTACAAAATCAATGGTTGCATCGGGAAAACTCTGTCTTAGTCCATGACATAAAGCCATGGAGAGTACAGAATCCCCTACGCGCCTAAATCGTATTATCAAAATGTTTTTTATCTGCATATGCTTAATAAGATGATTTCTAGTGTGCAAATATACATAAAATTATTGTAATGTTTTGCGGGTTGTATTTTATATTCATTTGTTGTTTATCAGAAGTTGAGGCTCATGGTAAAGCGAATACCGTCTTTTGATGCTGTCGGGAGATCCAGATATGAAAGACGTCGTACGTATTCAATGTGAAATAGCCGGAATATGTTTTGGATACCAAAACTAACTTCAAAATATGGCTTAGAACTATCCATTGCGTATGAGCCTTCCGGGAATACCATTACAGTTCCATCGGCAATTCCGTTATCAAGATAATACTGCGGATTGTTTTTATCAGTCAGACATCCCCATAACATTCTGGCACTCATGAACTCACGCCATTTAAGTTTTTTCAGCAATGGAATACGGTTGAATATCTTGCCACTCATATCCCATGAGATATGTGCTGCCAGATAACGGTCGTTCATGAACTCCATGTTGTTTATCATGTTGAAACTCTGTTTGTCAAGTATGTATGAGATGTTTGATGCTGGCATGATGAGCAATGGGTATGGAACCTTATTCCATTGCGCTCCTATCTTGATGCGTCCGTCAATGCGTCCCCATGCGTGTGGTAGCCAGAAGCGTTTGAAGAATTCAAATTCGGAGATGTTATAATTATATTGTCCTCCTAAGAAATTGTTGATGCCGAATGTGTGCTGGAGAAGGAACACTGGTGCATCAAGGTTTACAAGCATGCGTTTAGACTTGGAGTTGATATATTTCTCTCCCGGTGAAAAGCGTATTGTGGTAGTTAGTTCGGTGGTACGGAGATGGTCAAGTAGTTGACCGCTGGAAGAACTGCTGTTTTGCATGTCGCTCATTTCGGGAGCTCCGATGGTACGGAATTCCAAATTTCCTATTGGCGACATCTTTTCGGCTTTAAGAACGGTTTGTAACTTCCAGCCTGTTTCTATCTCATATTCAAAATCCAGTTTCTGCCTGTTGAATAGGAACATCTTATCCATTTTAAATGCCTTGAAGGAATGGAATATATTGTCCTTGTCGGTAGTGTTGTATTTATCTGAAGCATAGGCTACGTCACGCATACTGCTGAATGCGATGGCTCGTTTCGGATATTCTCTTGGAAGAAATTCTTTTTTGTTGATGGAATAGGTTAATTCAGCATTATAGTATCCTTGTCCTGATGATAATCCACGTGCATAATAGCCGTTGAAAAACCAGTGTGGATTTAATGCTGCTGTTGTCTGTCCACCGAAACGCAGACGCATGCCGTCGTAGAAATTCTGCGAAATGAACGTGTTTATTGCACCTATGTCGAAATATGATGGACTATTTTTACCTCCAGTTTCAAGATAGTTTTCAAACAACAGTTTAACCCCAAGCAGTATGTAATGGAATCCTTTGATTTTTTCGAGCCTGTTTATGAACGAGCCCATGGAGCTTTCCGTCTTGCTCAGTGGCACCTGTCGTTGCTCTGCCCAGTATTGGTCGTCACGGTATTTGGCATTAGGGCTCTTTATTATCCTGCCCATAGGCTTGAAACGTGCATCGTCAATGGCTGCGAATGAATAATCATCCATTCGTGTATCTCTTATCACTATTGCCTTCTGTGCAAAGTTTGTTAGATAGAGTTCTACGAAGATGTTGTCTTTCGTGAGTCCCCATTCTCCGTTTTCTAGACGTGAAAACTCCTGTACGCACTTCATCTGTTCAACAAAGTTGACGTCACTGTTTGTTGGAATTGTCAGTTCGCATCTTTTTACTTGTAAGGTACTATCGGCAAGAACATATACTGTGCCTCTGAAACCGAAGTCCTGCTGATTGTTCGGTGTGAAATCCAAGCGGATGCATTTATCATTGTCCACAAAAGTTGTGTCCGTGATGTAATAACGGTAAAAGGATATTGCATTATCTGCGATAGGACTTGTGAAAGGATGACGCAACACCTTTATCTGGTTGTCATAGATGTGAATGTCAGCAAAAATATCTTTGACAAGTTCGTTCACAATGTCGCCTGTCTGCAGGAACATGTTGACGCCTTGTTGCTTCTCTGCATCAAGGTATATCTTCGTTGACTTAGGATTCTTTCTGTATATCTTTTCTTCAACGGTTTCGTTGATGGAGATAGGCATTATCAGTTTGTTGTTATAAGGGCATACTTCCACATGGTCCAACAGCCACTGCCTGCTTTGCTTCTTTTCACTCCATTCTATCTGTGACGACGAGATGTCATTAAGTGCTACCGTTATCTTTTGGTATTTTTTGAAACTGTAATAAGGATTTGTTTCCAGCGAGTTTAGCTTCTTCTTTGCTATCACCCTCCGCATCAGTTCCACTGCTGGGTTGTTTTTCCTGGAATACTTGCTTTTCTTCTTTGAATTGACAATAAGTTCATTCAACTGTTTCGTTGAGGGAACAAGTTTTACCATCAGCTTGTCGCTGACATCGTCTGTTATTCTTATTGATTTCTCCTTGTAACCTACAGCACTGAAGACCAGACGATATCCGTTTCGTCGTGCGATGGTATAAAATCCCTTTGCATCAGCGATGGTACTGACTTTTTGATTTTTATATTTTACGCTGGCATGTCCTATGCTGTCACCAGTGTCGGCATCAACAACAAATCCCGTTATCTGTGCCGAAACACAGACAACGGAAAGTAGTGTCAGTATAAGAATATAAAATCTCTTCACAAAATATCAGTCCAATTCTTGGTCTGGTTCATATCCTCCCATCTCCCTGATGGCGTTCTTTAGCATTGCGTGTTGTTGGTAGAGGTGGTTTACAGCTTCTTCGTTTTGCGTATAGTCGTGCATCGGCGATTTGAGGAAGAAACTGAGCCAACGCTGTATGCCCCATTTACCTGCACGCATGGCAACGTCAGAGAGCAGACAGAGGTCAAGCAATACAGGAGCGGCAAGGATAGAATCACGGCAGAGGAAATTGATTTTTATCTGCATAGGATAGTTCATCCAACCGAAGATGTCAATGTTGTCCCAACTTTCCTTGTTGTCATTGCGAGGTGGATAGTAGTTGATGCGTACCTTATGGTAGTAGTCTTTATACAGTTCTGGTTGATCTTCTTCTTTCAGTATCGTCTCCAGTGTAGATAGTTTTGAAACCTCTTTTGTACGGAAGTTTTCAGGAACATCAAGCACAAGCCCATCTCTGTTGCCAAGAATGTTGGTGGAGAACCATCCGTTTAGTCCCAGACAGCGTGTACCGATGATAGGTGCAAAACCACTCTTCACAAGTGTCTGACCTGTCTTGAAGTCCTTTCCGCAGATAGGCATCTTTGTCTTCTCTGCCAACTCCCACATGGCAGGGATGTCAACGGTGGTGTTTGGTGCGCCCATGATGAAAGGACATCCTTCTGCGAGTGCAGCGTATGCGTAGCACATCGAAGGAGCGATGTGCTCAGTATCATTGTCTTTCATTGCTTTTTCGAGGTTTGCAAGACTACCATGAACATTGTCATTGACAGGCACATAGATTTCTGTGGATGCTGCCCATGCCACAATGATGCGGTCACATTTGTTCTTTGCCTTGAATGTGCGTATGTCATCTCGCAACTGTTCCACCATATCCCAACGGGTAGTGGCATTTTTTACGTTTTCACCATCTAGACGTTTTGCAAAATTCTTGTCAAAGGCTGCCTTCAGAGGAACAATCTTCTCCAGTTCGCTTCTCACTGGTTCTATGTCTTCTTTCTTCAACACCTCTGCATATATGGCAGCACGGTATGCGTCAGCAGGATATACATCCCAAGCTCCGAATACGATATCGTTGAGGTCGGCAACGGAAACTATATCTCCATACTTGAGATATTGCTTGTTTTCTCCCTTTCCAACGCGTACTTTATCGAAGAATGTCATCGAGCCTACAGGCTTTGACAATCCCTTGCGTGCCATCAATACACCAGTCATGAACGTTGAGGTAACAGCACCCAGACCTACAACCATGATACCCAGTTTTCCTTCTGCTTTTTTAACATTGTTAGTTTCCATTTTCTTTTTGTTTTTATGTTTAAGGATTAATTATTTCTTCATATTTCTTCATGAAATGTTCAAAACGTGGTATGCGCATGAGAACTTTTTCAAACAATAACACACCTGCTATTGCTGTCATTATTCCGAGTATGACGTCAATAACATAGTGATGCCCAGAATATACTGCAGTAAACCATATTCCTACAGTGACAAATATAAACAATATTTTGAGCCACGTCCTCTGTCTGCTGGCAAAGGCATATATTGTTGCAACGGTCATATATGCCGCATGCAATGATGGTACTGCTCCGAAGATGTTGGCACTTCCTGGATAGATACTTCCGAATACAGAAATACCGATGAGTTCGTCAAAACGTGCAAGTCCTGCAGGCGTGCTTACCACCGTGAGGTCAAGGCCGAAACCGTTGTCCATGACGTACCAAGGTGGTGCGGCAGGATGTAGGTAGTAGCCCAAAAAGCCTATTATGTTCGTGAGCAGGAAAGCACATGAGAAGTGCAGAACCCACTTGTATTGTCTTTGATAGAATATGATTATTGAAAATACTATTGGCAGAGGTATCCACAGCAAGTAGAAGATGCCAGCAAAAACATCAACGAAAGCACAATTGTGTACGGCAAACCACTCACTCGGTACAATGCCCCAAAGGTATAGTTCCGCATCATGCAACCCTTGTATGTCAACACTGTTGAAATGATGTGGTGGAAATATTCCTATGGCAAAGTACAGGATGCCGAAAATCACCAACGGCATCATCGCCAATATCCATTTTGCTATCCGTATCATCTTATCAATGGCCAATTTTCTTTCTGCAATGTGCGATGCGTTGAAATGCTGTGAAATTTGCAAACACTGCTATTATCCACATGGCAACGATAAGGCATAATGGCTGTGAGAAGATGCCCGTCAGCAGTGCTCCGGCAGCCGTTAGCACCACCCTTTCGGTACGTTGTAGCATGCCAACCTTGCATTCTATCCCTAATCCCTCAGCACGAGCACGAACATAACTCACCATCACAGAACCTATCATAGCAGTAAATGTCACGATACCACTTACGAGGTCACCACTTTCAAGAAACAGAAATGTTATTCCGAACAAGCAGAACATCTCGCTGTAACGGTCGAGGCTACTGTCCCACAATGCACCGAAAGCACTTTCAAGATGTCCTATGCGCGCCATCCGTCCGTCCATCATATCGAATAGACCAGCAAACAATATGGTAAATCCACCACAACCTATTGCACACGGCATGTCGGCAGACGGATACAGCGTTCCTGAATATATGAATATCGCTGCCGCAACGATGTTGAAGATAAATCCTGCCAGCGTTATAATGTTTGGTGTGATGCCCACCTTCATCATTGCCTTCAGGGCAGGGTCAACAGTCTTGTATATAAACTGTCTTAAGATGTCTATAAATCCGTTGTATGTCATTTTCTAAATACGAAATATTTTTGCAACATGAAATTCCAGAACACAGCCACTACTATTGCCACTATTATCTTGGCAATGATGAAATCCATTCCTGATGCCTCTGTCAGCAGATACGTGCCGTAGGTGTTCAGCAGGATGCTTCCTGCCCATACGGAGATATACTTCATTGCAGGTACGGCCCACCGTTTGTCAAGACATTGAAACACAAACCGTCTGTTTATGATGAAATTAGCGATTCCACCGCATATAGCACCAGTGGCAACAGCATAAACGTAATACATTCCGCATAACTTTGCCAGCACTATCGTCACCCCGAAGTCGATGATAGTAGCGATGCCAGCAGAACTCTCTGCTAATACGAATTGTCTTATTGCTGTCCTGTTCATACCATCACCTCAATAAATAGGATTATGACGAGAGAATAGACACCCGCAAGAATGTCGTCAGCCATTATGCCAACGCCACCCCTCAAGTCTTCCATGCGTCTTATGCCAAAAGGTTTGAATATGTCGAACAACCTGAACAGGATGAAAGCAATCAGTGCCAACCATGCCGATGACTGTGCGTCAATGATGATAAGCGGAATCCACATACCCACCATCTCATCCACCACTACCTTGTGAGGGTCTTTGCCCCATATCGTTTCTAATCTGTCGGCAGCCCATGTGCCGAGAACGGTGAAGATGACGGCAAGTGCAACTGTCACTATGCACAGCCATGTTGGTGATAACACCATCCCTACCAGCCACCATATTGCCAAAGCCAATAGAGCCCCCGCCGTCCCTGGTCCATATCTCCAGTACCCGACACCAAATCCAGTTCCTATTATCTTTTCGAATAGTCTCAAAATACTTATAGAAACATAATTTTATTCTGCAAAGATATAAAATATTTTTGTGAAAATATGAAAATGTGAAAATTGTAAAATTATTTCCTCCGTTATACTGGTCAGCAGATTCTTTGCAACGTGTCTCACAATTCTTTGTGAAGCATCAACCAATTCTTTGTGGTGCATCAGGCTATCATTTATGATGCGTCGCACAATTCTATATGAAGTGCGTTGGTGTTTGACGTGAAGTTCGCTACATTTATTTATGACGAGCGCTATGAATCAAAGTGTCGAGCGCTGTGTCGGTGCGTCGCACTTACAGCTGTCGGTGCGTCGCACTTACGCTTGTCGGTGCGTCGCACTTACACTCGTCGGTGCATTACACCTACACAGCGCCCGTCATAAAGAAATGTAGTGCCCCTGCGAAAGAAAGGCAACGCTCGTCATAAATAAATGTAGCGAACTTCGCATCTATAAGGCCGAATCGTGGTAAATAAACGGTCGCAACTTCATGTAAATTTGGTTACAGCTTCATGTTTCTTTGTTCGTATCTTGCAAAAGAGTTTGACTCCTTTATAATAAATAAAGTGTAGAATTGTCGTTCTTCTTTATAATTTGTAAAGGATTTGTTTGCTTTTGAAAAAATAGTTTGTAAATTTGCGATTGAGTAAATAATTACATGCTTCATTAAAAACAATTTGATTATCCGAAAATGAAAAAGACATTTATTTTCTTTCTTATGGCTTTTACTTTTGGTTTGACAGCTTGTAACAACGATGATGATTACTCACCTTACATTAATCCCAATGATTTAGTTCGCTTCGGGAAAGTGGCTAAGGTTGCTGATTATCTCTATTACTATGAGGCTGACAACTATAGTCCTGACCCTCCTTCCCAACTCCTGATGGATAATAATGGTAAGATGGACGTATTCGGTTGCAGTGCAGTAAGAAATGGTAATTTCTACGGTAGAAACCTAGATTTCAATATCAACGAAATATGTGAATTTATAATAAAGACCAACCCTTCGGCAACACGCAAACATGCCTCCATAGGAGTCGCGAATACTTGTTTCTACGATCTCACGAAGGAAAGTGTAGAGGCTGGGCTCAGTGACGAACTGCTCAAGTATATTCCTTGGATGACCTTGGATGGCATCAATGATGCCGGACTGGTTTGCAATGTCAATGTCGTGAATGCAGCTGATCTCAAGGAAAAGCATGGCCACACCAATTCAGGAAAACCACAGATTATGGTGATGCAACTTATTCGTGCGCTTCTTGACAACTGTGGAAGTGTTGAGGAAGCAAAGACATTTGTCAAGAATCACGATGTTAGGCCTATCCCTACTACATGGGACGGTCATATAATGATTGCAGACCCGAATAAGACGGTGATAGTGGAATTCACGGGCGAGAAAGGTGAGGAAGTCAAATTTGTTGAGCAGAAACAGATGATTATGACAAACTTCTACAACCACCTGTATAATGGAGATGGAAATTTTCCGCAACACGCCTGCGGTATTGAGCGGTATGTGATTCTTGAAAAGAACTATGCCACCAGCAACACGATGGAAGGTATGTGGGATCTGCTGAAAATGGTGCGCTACACTCTGTCATATGATACGAATGTCGAACCTTTTTGGTGCTCGGAATACTATGACACCGCCAAGATTCCTGATTTTGACAAGTATCCTCAGTCGTATTGGATGAAAGACAAAGTGCTGGCAGAGGAAAAACCTAAGAAAGAGGTGAAGGCATACGAGGAATATGCCAAGACTGGCAAGTACGATCCTAAGGATGGTTTGTGGTTTACTACGCACAATAGTACCTTCGATATCCAAAACAGGATTCTCTGTGTGACAATCCGTGAGTTGTATGACAAACGTTATAGCTTCAGATTGGATGAATAAGACCTGGTCAATTGAAAATTCTTGGACGAGCCAAGTGGCAGAGGCAATGAGATGATTAACAGGAACGGCAGTCGGAAACTGCTGTCGTTTCTGTATAAAGTTAATGGATGAGTGTTTATAATTGAGAGTTTAAAGTTGCAATGTTGCAAGTTGGCAATTTGCAAAGTTCAGTAAAATATATAGTTTTGCAGAATGAATAATATAGTAGCAGCTATCGCTACATACTTTATATAAACCTAAAATCGAAGTTAATCAGATGAAAGTAAAGATAACAGCAATGCGCAGGGTTCAGTACGATGACCTGATGGCAAAGTACGAGAATCCTATAGACCATACCTGTGACGTATATGAAGGCCAGTCATGGATTAGCGAAGACGGCAAATGTCCAGAAGGCCTTTGCCCAGAGGCATGGAAGACCTTGAAGGAGTTCGTAGAAGCCCTTGCAAGAGGTGAAGGAAATTTCTATGACGGTTGGATGAAGAACCCATACAGTGCAATGATAAGTTGCAATGATGGTTTCCGTCCTGTAAGTTTTTATATTGAAACAATAGAATAACCCAAAACCAAAAAGCAATCTGTAGCCACCACAGCTACCCCCGACAAAACTCTTGAACAGAAAAAAGACAAGCTGAACGTGAGGGCGGGCAAATCCTCATACTTTCTCCCGAAAATGGGTTGGCAGCAGCCCTTTCTGCTCTTCCGTCAACTACGTCTTCTGCCAGCAAAGTTACAAATAAAATTGAAAATGCCAACACAAATAGTGCAAAAATAGAAGATGTAGGCGAAAAGATAGCGGGTGAAAACGGTGAGGTTAGTACAGCATCCGTTCCTACGCAAATCAACCCTACGTTTAGTCGTGAAGATTTGGGAGCTGCTATCTATACTGCAAAGATACAAATAAAACAGAAAACACCTCAAAAAATAAAGAAAAGACCCTTGAATGGGTCGCTATGGAGGCTCCTTTGGCCTCAAGTCAACCCAACAAAGGTCTTATTTCTGCGACAAAGGTAATAGAAGATTTTGAAAATCCAAAAATTTCAGGAGAAAAATAAATAATTGTATATTCCTTTGAACACATTTGTTTTTGTAAAACGGCAGTCTGTGAAGATAGCTGTTTCTGTTATTTTGTTATTTCGTTATTTTCTTATATTTTTGCAACACGAAAAATGAAATAATAGAATAAGAAGCGATAAAAAACGTACGCCGACACAAAAAGTATAACGAAATGGTATTGAATTATATTTGGATGGGGTTTTTCATCATTGCGTTCATCATCGCTCTGGTGAAACTGGTGTTCTTGGGTGATGTGAATGTGTTTCCTGAGATGATGGGCTCTACATTCGATTCGGCAAAGACGGCATTCGAGATTTCTCTCGGTCTGACCGGTGTCCTGTCCTTGTGGCTCGGTGTGATGAAGATAGGCGAAAAGGGGGGCCTGGTAAATGCTTTGGCGCGTGTGCTGAGTCCTGTGTTCAGTAAGCTGTTTCCCGACATCCCAAAGGGACATCCTGTCACGGGGAGCATATTCATGAATATCGCTGCCAACTTGTTGGGACTTGACAATGCCGCCACTCCGCTGGGACTGAAGGCTATGAAGGAGATGCAGGAACTGAATCCGAAAAAGGATACTGCTACCAATCCGATGATAATGTTTCTGGTTCTCAACACTTCGGGACTGGTGCTTATCCCTGTGAGCATAATGGTATATCGTGCCCAACTGGGTGCTGCTGACCCTACGGACATCTTCATACCGCTGTTGATACAGACCTTCTTCTGCACTACGGGAGGAATCTTCGTAACGAGTATCTACCAAAAGATAAACTTGTTCAACAGGACAATAATATGCACTTTCGGAGGACTGATGCTGCTGTTTGCTGGTATCATCCTTGCTTTCTGCTCTATGGATGATGCTACAATGAATAAGGTAAGTTCTTCTGTAGCAAACATCCTACTGATGACAATAATCATCGGTTTCATCGTTGCGGGAATAAGGAAGAAGGTGAACGTGTATGAGGCATTTATCGAGGGTGCAAAGGATGGATTCAAGACTGCGGTGACGATAATACCATATCTGGTGGCAATACTCGTTGCCATAGGGGTGTTCCGTGCGTCAGGGGCGATGGACTGGCTTATCGACGGCATAGGATGGTGCGTGGCACAGGCGGGTATAGACACACAGTGGGTGGGGGCTCTGCCTACGGCATTGATGAAACCGCTTTCCGGCAGTGGGGCTCGTGGCATGATGGTGGATGCGATGACGACATACGGTGCTGATTCGTTCATTGGCAGGCTCAGCTGTATCTTCCAAGGCAGTACGGACACTACGTTCTATATCCTTGCAGTCTATTTCGGTAGTGTGAGCATAAGGAAGACTCGCCATGCTGTAGCGGCTGGTTTGTGGACAGACCTCATTGGCGTCGTTGCTGCAATTGTAGTGTCATATATTTTCTTTGGATGAAAGGGAGACTGAATGGCTAATATAAAAGGACTTTTCAAAGATACAGCGATATACGGTTTGAGCAGTATAATTGGTAGATTTCTCAATTACCTGCTGGTACCGCTATACACTTATACGTTGGTTCATTGTAGTGATTATGGTATCGTTGCCGACCTTTATGCACAGACGGCATTGATATTGGTGATACTGACATTTGGTATGGAGACAACATTTTTCCGTTTTATAAACAAGACGGAGGATGAAGAGGAGAAGAAACGAGTATATTCTACTGCCCTCATCATGGTTGGGGGTGTGTCGTTGGTTTTTGCTGTATTGACCGTTGTCTTTATCAATCCTATTGCTACTGCTCTCGGATATGCTGAACATAAGTGGTATGTTGGCATGTTGTACCTCTGTGTGGCTCAGGATGCATTTCAGGCGATAATGTTCGCTTACCTCAGAAATCAACATAAACCGTATAAGTTTGCGGCATTCAAACTGTTGTTCATAGGCATGAGCGTAGCACTTAACCTTCTGTGTTTCCTCATTATCCCTCTGGAGTATTCGCATTGGGAGATAAGTGTGAAGTGGGTGTTCATCATAAACTTGTTCTGTACGACAATGATTTCTCTGCTGATGGTGCAGGAATGGACTTGTGTGAAATGGAAATACGACAGAAAACTGGCGAGGCAGATGCTTACTTATTCATGGCCACTGCTTGTACTTGGTATCGCTGGTATCCTGAACCAGGTGGCAGGGCAGATAATGTTGCCTCGAGTGCTCGAACAAGAGGAAGGACGTACACAGTTAGGAATATATGAGGCTTGCGTAAAGATTGCCATGATAATGGCTCTTATCACTCAAGCATTCCGTTATGCTTACGAGCCGATAGTGTTTGGCTCCGTACGTGACAGGAATAATAAAGAACTTTATGCAAAGGCGATGAAATTCTTTCTCATCTTTACGTTCTTTGCCTATCTTTGTGTTATTGCTTATCTGGATATCCTTCAGTATATAATAGGTGGTAAAGGCTATCGAGAAGGTTTAAAAGTAATTCCTATTGTCATGGCATCAGAAGTGATGATGGGGGTGGTATTCAATCTCAGTTTCTGGTATAAACTTATTGATAAGACAATATATGGTGCATTCTTTTCTATTGTCGGTGCAATCGTACTTTTTGCAATGAACCTCTTGCTTATCCCTGTGATGGGCTACATGGCATGTGCGTGGGCTGCCTTCGTTGGTTATGGAACAACAATGTTGCTGTCGTATTTCATAGGACAGAAACAAAATCCAATAAGTTATCCTCTGAAAGAAATAGCTTTCTATGCACTGTTGGCTCTCGTACTGTTCGTGGCAATGTATTTTGGTACGAAGCAGTTGGATGTTGTTGTCCGTTTGATGTTGAATACGTTGTTTGTGATAAGTTTTCTTGTCGTGATAATCTGGAAAGAAAAGATAGTACATGCATTCAGAGTTAGAAAGAACTGAACTACTGCTCGGTAGAGAGGCACAGGCAAGGCTTCGTGAGAGTAGTGTGATAGTTTTTGGTATAGGAGGTGTCGGTGGTCACGTGGTAGAGGTTATGGCTCGCAGCGGGATAGGAACGGTGACTCTGGTGGATGCAGATACTGTAGAACTGTCAAATATAAACCGACAGATAATAGCACTGCACTCAACGGTGGGCAGACCAAAGGTGGAGGTGGCAGAGCAGAGGATAAGGGATATAAATCCCGACTGTAATGTGAAGACGTTTCAGCAATTTTATCTACCTGAAAATGCCGATTCTATCGATTTGACTGAGTATGATTACGTCATAGACTGTATAGATACAGTGTCGGCAAAGGTGGAATTGATACGTCGGTGTGATGAGAGAAAGTTGCCTATCATCAGTAGTATGGGTGCTGGAAACAGGATGAACCCAGCAATGCTGAAGGTGACGGACATATATAAGACAACCATAGACCCTCTAGCAAAGGCAGTGCGCAAAGAGTGCAGAAAAAATGGGATAAAAAGTCTTAAGGTGGTGTGTAGTGATGAATGCCCTCAGACGGCATCACAGCAGACCGTCATAGCCAGTAATGCTTTCGTTCCTGCCGCTATGGGAATAATGATTGCATCGGAAGTAATAAAAGATTTGATAAAGATATGAAAAGGATTGGAGTTTTCTGTTCGGCAAATGAAAATATTCGCCGTTCGTATTTTGACAGAACAACAGAACTTGGTGCTTACATAGGACAGCGCGGTCATCAGTTGGTGTTCGGTGGATGCAATATGGGACTCATGGAATGTGTTGCAAAGGCAGTCAAGGAGAATGGTGGTACAACCTTAGGCGTGGTGCCGAATAAGATAGAGGAATATGGTGCGGTAAGCAAATACACCGATGAAATCGTCAATGTAAACAGTCTAGGAGAACGCAAGGAGAAGATGACTGAAATGAGTGATGTGATAATAGCATTACCAGGAGGGCTTGGTACTCTGGATGAAATCTTTTCCGTAGTAGCATCAACGACAATAGGATATTATAATAAAAAAGTAATACTGTACAACATTGAGGGGTTCTGGGATGAACTCATATCTCTGTTACAGGACTTGCAGGAGAGGAATTTCATAAGGGGAAGATA
>JAGHTI010000090.1 GCA_018065415.1 Candidatus Equicola stercoris | reverse complement strand
TTGTAAGAACCACCTTCAAAAAATGCACAGATACACCGATTTTGAGGTTTGCAAAAGTTAAAAACGTTAAATCTTCGTTTTTTCTCCCATCTATAGAATCTTTGTCATCACTTTTCTATCGTTTAAAGCGTATGTTGTTGATACAGACCAATTTGTGAATACTCAGGTTGATATTGCGTCTTACATTCTCCTACTATAGAGTCATAGTCTAACACATCTATCAAAGACTGTATCTGTTCTGGTGAGGTAAACCATAAACCTGCCTTTAAAGCTCTTATTGAGTGAGTTTGTGTAATGCTCCTTTGGGAAAGCCCTCCGTAATTTGCAACAACTTCATTCCTGAAGAATTTCGGGCAATGTGAATCATTATTGTCCACAGCGCCCCAAAACACCTTGCAATTACCTTTCTCATCTACGATAAACTCAGGTTTGAGAACGTCTTTCTGCTTTTGCCAGGTGGTAAAGAAAAATGTATTGTCATTTTCATCCAAACATCTGTACACACAAGGGATATTGAAGATAGCCTTATCGGTCATCACTTTATGATAATTGGTCACACCTTCTTTTTTCGCAGTTTCACTCCACTCTTGAAAGATCTCCTTCACTCTAATGAATGTACTTCGCAGATACTGCATCTGTGAACCGACCTTACACATTTCAAATTTCTGAGTTCTCTCCACCCCTAAGAACTTTTCTGCTTTAGTGGCAGAAATATCTACAGGGAACTTAAAGAGTGCTGTTATTATAGAAATATGTGGATTGCCATGTGGTATATTGATGTCAAACGACAACATCTGTTCCGGCATGCTGCTTATAGACCTTCCATACTCAACATTCATGGTAAGGATTGTGTCTTTCTGTGATGCTTCGTTCCAACAAGTAAATTTTCGATTGCAACTAACATTCTTCTGGGCGAAGTTGTTTGCATTGGCACATAGTATTGCCAAAAGTAATATTACAAATCTACGCATGATCAGATGTGTTTAATTATTCGTCAAGTTGGAATTGCACTACAATAAAGTCGTTAACAAGAATCTTTATATTAGTCTTTTTGCTATTGATAACAACACCATCTGCATAGAAACGTTTATCGTTGTCAGGATCAACCTGTAATTTACAACCGTAAGATTTTTCAATCATAGACAACAGCGATGCAGAATCCTTGCACTCAAAATAAGACACTGCTACCATCATAAGCTTGTAATCCTCCGCAGGAATCATGTACGTCACCTGAGTGTATGGCTTGTACCGTGTATATGTTAGCTGGGTTGGCATATCAATGGTCGAGAGGAAGTTTGAGGTGTTGGACTTCATCCATGCAACAACCTGCTCATGTGACGCACCCCACTGAAGGTACGGCTCAATATATCCATAACTTGTTTCGTTAGATCCTGGTGTATCTCCGCTTCCTTGCCCCCCCCTCAGGCTGTTCTGGGGTATTCGGTGATACATTAAACTCATCATCATCATCGCCACCACAGGATGTGAGCGTTGTTGATGCTGCTAGCAGAAATCCTGCAGCAAGGAGTAATAAATTCTGTTTTCTCATAATTGGCGATTTTACGAGTCTCTTCGCGGCTCGACAAAGAGGTTAATGCTCTTAAACGGAAAGTGAGCCACCGCCTGTGCAACTCGTAGGTATCGCCAAACACCCTTATCCAACACAGAACGGCAGCCCACATATGCGGGTTGCTGTATCTGTGCCTTCTGGATGTTAGTATTTTGGCGAAATTTAACGAATTGAAGACACTTTTCGCAATATTTTCAAGTGCAAAGTTACTACTTTATTTTGAAAAATGAGCAGAATTGCTTGTAAAGCAGTCTGTTTTATACGAAAAAGTTGGGTATTTTAACGATGAAGCTGCCATTTGTACGCTTTATACTGGTATTTCGATGTAAAAGTCCGTTGTATGCATACACATGAATGGGAACTGAAAAAACCAAAATCAATTGACCTTATTTTATCCATAGAAACCTGCATTTTACAAGAACGTTACCTTCATACAACATGGTTTCCCTTGCTAGTAAACCAATGCCTACAGCCGTACGGAGTTCTTACCAAAATGTCAACTGATGCGTTCGAATATTGTATCTCGCCTTCATAAAATTCTGGTCATCCAACAATGCTTAATTTTCGTCGAGCTTGCTCTACTCTTGTCCAATTTTGGACAATTGACGAAGGGGTGTTTTTGCGGTTTTCCGTAAATACCCCATATTAGGCTATGGACCATTTATGAGGTACAATTGTATTGCAAGCAATACCTGCCCAAAAACTCCTGATTGAAGCCGTCAAGAGTTACGCTTCTCTTCAACACGTTAAATCAAGAGGAACTTTTTTCAGGAAATTGATGTGCAAGAAAAATCGCCGACCTTTGCAT
>JAGHTI010000088.1 GCA_018065415.1 Candidatus Equicola stercoris | reverse complement strand
CATCGGTGAAGGCAATAAAGTTGAAGGCCAATTCCCTATAAATTCAACATCTGAAACTCTTATCGTAGGTGGAAACGGCCTCTGGCAGGTTGATGACCGCTGCTCAGACCACACAAAGTCTCTGATTGTTGTAAAAGACGCAGAAGGAAAAATCCTTTATGAGGCAGAAAAGCCAGCCCCTGTTGCCAAGATTGGTGAGACAACATACGCATCTCTCGCAGAAGCAATTGCTGCTGTTAAGGATGGCGAAACAATCACTATGATTGCAAATGAGGTTTTGACAAAAGGACAGACAATTACTCTTGAAAATAACGAACAACTCACACTCGACCTGAATGGTAAAACTATTTCCATCGCTGAGACAGGATTTGATTTCACTGCCAATGGTACAAACGTTGCTTTGAGAAATGGTGTTCCTGTTCGTTTTGCAATTGTTGTCAATGGCAACGGAACGATGAACATCTGCGATAATAGTACAGATCAATTAGGAAAGATTGAAACCAAGAATCATTCTTACGGAACAACTAAGACCATCCTTGTTGATGGTAATGCTATTGTAAACGTGAACAGCGGAACAATCGCTGCCGATTATGCCCCATTCTACGTTGTTGGATTTACAGGATTGACGGCAGTTCCTGAAGATGCACCGAAACCTACATTGAACGTCAATGGCGGAAAGATTGTTGGACAGCAGATAGGCATCGGAATCAAGGGTAACACGGCTACTCTCAAGGTTGTCGGAGGTGAAATTGTCGGTAATGAGTACTATGCCGTTTCCACAAACGGCACTCAGGATTGGTACGATGGTGGAAAATTTGCCATTGAGATTACCGGTGGTTCGATAAAATCCGTTAATGGAAATGCAATGTACCTTCCAGCAGAAGGTCCTACAGTGATAACTGGAGGAACTATTGAAGGTACTACTGGTATTGCTGTAAAGGGTGGTTCGCTTTCCATTTCTAACGATGCAGTTGTCAAAGCAACTGGGCCTTATGCTGAAGCAAAAGAAGTAAGTAGCGGTAATGCAAATACAGGTAGTGCCGTTTATGTAGAGGACACTTATCCTAACCATGCACCTATCGTGAACATTTCCGGTGGCAAGTTCTCAAGTGTGAACAACAAGGCTGTTGAATATTTCACAACTAAGGCTGTAGATGCTCCAGATAAAGGTAAAATTACGGTTTACGCTGGTCTCTATGATGATGACTCTGCAAAAGATTATCTCGCAGAAGGCAAGACTGTAATCGACAATCCTGATGAAACTACTAAATCAGAATATCCTTATGCTGTTGTAAATGAGATTGTAGCAAAGATTGGTAACGTTGAGTACACATCTCTCGCAGAAGCAATTGCTGCAGTTAAGGATGGCGAAACAATCACTATGATTAAGGATGTAGAAAAGGCAGCAGGTATTTCTGTTCCTACTGGTAAGAATTTCACTGTTGACTTTGCTGGTTATACATATTCTGTTGAGTGTCCGGGTGCAGGTTCAGAAGGAACTAAGACAATAGGATTCCAACTCCTTCAAGGTTCAACTATCACATTCAAGAATGGTACTATCAACTGTACTGAAGAGAACAAGAGTAAGACTTGGACATCAACTTCCGAGTCTAAGGGTATAGCTATGATTATCCAGAACTATGCAAACCTTACTCTTAACGGAATGACTATAGATGGAACAAACATTGCCCACAATGGTAATCCTGGTACAGTACGCTACATAATTTCCAACAATAGTGGTTATGTTACCTTTACAGGCAATACAAACATCATAGCTCCAGATGGTGACTATGCATTTGATGCTTGCAAATATGATCCATACGAAGCTCCTACACTCACTTGGAGATCTACAGGTGTTGTCGATGGCTTTATCGAGCTTTCTGGTGGTGATCTTTCCGTGTTTGGTATTAAACTGACAAAGCCTATCAAGGTAATTGCGAAATCTACACTTGGAATAAATAAAGGAAATATTGTACCAAGTACCAATTGGAGTGGCGGAGATGCACTTGTTGTTGTAAAACGAAATGGTGATCTTACTATTAATGGTTCAAAGGGAAAAATTTCGAACAATGGTAATACCAATATCTATTCAGCCGTTAAGATGACTGAGGCAGGTGAGGATGATGCAACAAATGCTGCAAAACTTACTGTAAAAAATATCACCCTTGAGGGTGAATATTATGGAATTGCTGGTAATGGCAATCGTCACAATACAGAAATTGTTGTAAATGGTGGCACTATCAAGGGTGTTCACAGCGGAGATAATGTCGGCATTTTCCATCCACAGAACGGTAAACTGACCATCACTAATGGTACAATTGAAGGCTATTGTTCAGCTGTTGAAATGAGAGGTGGTAGCATCACAGTTACTGGCGGTAGTCTTACATCTACTGCAACCGAATTCAAATGCGATCCAAATGGCAGTGGAAACACAACTGTAGGTGCAGCTCTTGCAATAGCACAACACAACACAAAGAAAGATATTTCTGTTCAGATTTCAGGAGGTGAGTTTACAGGCGTAAAAGCTTTGAATGAATGTAACCCACAAGAGAATGATCCAGCTCCACAAGTTACAATAAATGTTAGCGGTGGTAAGTTCAAAGGCGAAGTTTCCACAGTAGATGTCAAGAATTTCCTTGCTGGCGGTATTTATTCTCAGAAACCAGGAGCTGCTGAATACCTCGCTATAGGTAAGACTATAATCGACAATCCTGACGAAGCAACTAAGGGAGAATATCCTCATGCTATTGTTCCTCTTGCTGATGAAGTTCAGGTGGCTCCAAATTTGGAAATTGCACCTGCAGAAGGTGAACAGCCTCTTACTGACGATGAAAAAGCAGCTGCAAAGACGAAGGTAGATAACGCAATTACTGATATGAGCGGAAATGAAAGTGCAAAACTTCCAGAAGAAACTAAACAAAGCAACACAGAGGCCGTAGATGAATCTATTTTAACAACAAACCAGAGTGTAGGTATCAATGTAGAATTCGATGGCGTAAAGGTAAAAGTTGAGTCTGAATCAGTCTCTCTTAAGGAATTCACTTTTGATGTCACTCCTTATGTTGTTGAGAAAGTTACGGAAAGTGGTGTAGAGAAATCAGTATCTATCAAGAAAATTGAAAATGAAGATATCAAGGCTCCTATGACATTCCGCTTACCAATACCATCTGACGTTACGGATAATTGTGCTCGTGTAATTCACCACAAGGAAAATGGCGAAGATGAAGATATGGGTCTGTATCCAATCACTGTTACTGGTGAAGAAAATACAACCGAAAAGCATATCGAAATCTCTACTCTATCATTCAGTAAATTTGAAGCAGTTTTGAAGACAGTCAATATACCTACTACATTACGTTATTATGCTGGCAACTCAACAGAGGAAGTAGGTACTCCGGATGAATTCTTAAATGCTAAAACTTTACAACCTAATGCTATCGCATTCGTAGGAAGTGAGAATGCTGACTGGGCTGCAGAAAATGTAAACGTTGTAGTTGACTATTCTGTAGGTACAAGTGGTCACTACTATGAATGTCCAGAATTTGTTCTGACAGACTTGTATGACTTCTATACTCCAGTTGACTTCATTGCATTATCGGGTTCTTATGCTCGTACTAATACATTAGGTTTGAACTCTGTTTGTCTGCCATTTGCTATTAGCACATCTGACGTAAACGATGGCAATATTGGAACATTCTCAAGTACAGACATGAAGAATGACGAAGGAATCGCTGCTTCAGGTCATGTTTATTTCAATTATGTTACTAGTATTGAAGCAGGTATGCCATGCATTGTTGATTGTGCAAGTGATGAAGATTGGACGATAAATTTAGCAAATCGCGAAATAAAGGCAACACCTATCGGTAGCATCGCTTTGAAGGGCTCTTATGAAGAGAGAGTTATTGGCGTAGGATTCCTTAAGGTATGTGAAGATGGTACTAAGTTTGTCAACACTAACGCAGACTCAAAGGTTTACCCATTCCGTACTTATTTAGATCTCCATTCATCTAATATTATTCCTGCAGGTTCTGCAACTCCTAAACAGTTGATGATTGAATGGAATGATGAATCAACCACTGGCATCAATTCTATTGAAAGCACAAAAGCAAACAATAGCATTTATGACCTCACTGGTCGCAAGGTAAGCAAGCTCGTTAAGGGCAATGTTTACATCATGAATGGTAAAAAGATCATTATTAGATAATCTTATATGTTAAATTCTTACTGCCCCTATCGTAAAGTTAGGGGCAGGAGGAAAAAATACAAAACAAAATGAAGAAGATTTATTCTAAACCAAAAGTGAAAGCTATTGATTTAACCTTGGAAGGTTTTATCGCTTATAGTGCTTATGGAGGAGATACACCTGGCGGAGGCTCCAAAAAGATAAGTGGAGACTATTTTGAAACAGGTTACGGCGAAGAAGTAGATATAGAATAACTATTTCAAGTTACATAAAAATCGGGCACTTCATTGCGAAGTGTCCGTTTTTTTATATTAACGGAGTTCGGCGAATTTATATAAAATAGGGTAAGCTGCGTTGAAGGGATTTGCAGTAACTTTGGTTGCACCGAACTTAGGCAGCACCTCAACATAAACAAAAACTGCGTTTTAACGATTTTCCTTGTATGAAAACATTATAACAATGTTCTATGTTTTCCACAATTAAAATCTAAAATAATCATATTCTTGCGCTCCAGTAGATGCTCAGGCGAAAATAAATTTTCGGAGTTTTTTTTGTTTCTGTTTTCGGTTTGTTGTAAATTTGCGTTCCGAAAAAACAAGCTCATGTTATTTTGGATTAGGAAACTGCATATTATCTGCACTGTGGTATTAGTATTGATAATACTGACGGTGGGCAGTATTTATGTGTATCGGCACTCTCCGCGTCTGCGACAATGGATACGCAACGAGAGAAGTTTGCTGACTCGTCATAGACACCATTATACATTGCCTGAGGGAAAATGTTTTGATGACTTGCAAAATGTACAGTTGGAGGCTGCAAAACGAAACGGAATAAAACCTCTTGATGACGACAAAAAAATACAACGACTCGTGCATGATGGTGTACTTGAGGAGATAAGCGAGAATGCTACATATAAAGTGGACCATCTGACGCACAGTTATCCATACCTCGTCCCAAAAGCTGTCATGCTGCTTGAAGACATCGGCGAACTGACACAGAGTCTTGGAAAAAGCAGAAGTCGCATAATAGTGACAAGCGGACTTAGAACAAAGGAGACGATAGCAAAACTGTCGAGAAGCAATAGCAATGCCTCACGAAACTCGTGCCATCAGTATGGAACAACTTTCGACATCTCTTATATCAGGTTTGATGAGAGTTGTTTTTTAGAAAAAACAGATATCAGTCAAGCATTGCACGATGCACTTGAAAAACTGCACGAGCAAGGACGTTGCTACGTCAAAACTGAAAAGAAACAACATTGCTACCACATTACGGTAAAATAGGAAATATGATTTACCCTAACAATTTTGAAACAAAGATAGGTTTTAACCAGATAAGGGGTATGCTTGAACATCTCTGTCTGTCTTCTCTCGGTAAAGAGAAGGTGGAGAAGATGTCCTTTTCATCTGACGCAATACAGATTAACGAATGGCTGAAACAGATTCGTGATTTCCGACTTATGATGTCGGAGCATGACGACTTCCCAATGAATTATTTTATCGACGTACGAGAGGCTGTGATGCGTGTACGTCCAGAGAATACTCATCTGGAAGAGGAAGAAGCGTTTGACTTGATGCGTTCTCTCGACACCATTGCAAAAATCGTTGATTTCCTGAAGAAGACAGAATATCAATCTCTTATAAATCTAACAGAGGGTATCATAACATTCCCTAATATCATCAGACGCATAAATGTTATGCTCGATAAAGAGGGAAAGGTAAAAGACGGAGCATCTTTCACTCTCGCTGACATAAGAGATGAACTGAAGAAGACTAACGCAAAAGTTGCCACTACCCTGACATCGATTCTGTTTAGGGCAAAGATGGACGGACTTGTTGACTCTAATGCTTCGCCAACAATGCGTGACGGTCGTCTGATGATTCCTGTTGCTCCATCCGCAAAGAAAAAGATACAGGGCATAGTACACGATGAGAGTGCTACCGGCAAAACGGTGTTCATAGAACCTGCAGAGGTAGTGGCTGTAAACAACAGAATACGCGAGTTGGAGTCGGAAGAACGCCGAGAGGTTGTACGCATCCTTTCCGAGTTCACAAAGGAAATACGACCATTGATAAATGACATCTGCAATTCATATAGACTGTTGGCAGACATTGACTTCATACAGGCAAAGGTTGCAATGGCTGATGACATACAGGGCTGTGAACCAGAGGTGTCCCCTACTCCACTTATAGACTGGGTACAGGCACAGCATCCAATACTGAAAAAATCACTCGAAAAACAAGGAAAGAAGATTGTGCCACTCGACATCTGCATAGGATATGGAAAGAGCACAGAAAGAATCCTACTCATTTCTGGTCCTAACGCCGGCGGAAAGTCTATCTGCCTCAAGACGGCAGGACTATTGCAGTACATGCTACAATGCGGGCTATCCATACCAGTAAGAGAAAACTCACATACTGGTGTGTTCAACGAACTAATGATAGACATCGGCGATGAGCAGAGTCTGGAAAACGATCTCAGTACTTATTCTTCGCACCTCATCAACATGAAGACGATGATGAAGTCGTGCACAGATCGTTCTTTGTTGCTCATTGACGAGTTTGGCGGTGGAACAGAGCCACAAATAGGCGGTGCTATGGCAGAGAGTTTCCTACAACATTTTCTGCAAAAGAACACATGGGCTGTAATAACCACCCACTACCAAAATCTAAAACTGTTCGCGGATGAAAATGAAGGTATCGTCAATGCTGCCATGCTGTATGATAGAAACCAGATGCGTCCACTATTCCAACTTTCCATAGGCAATCCAGGAAGTTCATTTGCCATTGAGATTGCACGCAATATCGGAGTGCCAGAAGACGTGATACGAGAGGCATCGGACAAGGTCGGGCAAGACTACGTCCAAAGCGACAAATATCTTCAGGATATAATTCGCGACAAACGCTATTGGGAAAACAAACGGCAGAATATCCATCGACAGGAAAAAGAGATGGAGAAGATTGTTGCAGAATATGAAGAAAAAATATCAAAACTGAAAGCAGAACGCAGGGAGATAATAAATTCTGCCAAAGACGAAGCCTCACGACTGCTGAAAGAAAGCAATGCACGCATAGAATCCACAATAAAAGAAATTAAGGAGAAAAAAGCACGCAAGGAAGAGACGAAGGCTGCCCGCAAAAAACTGAACGAATACAAGGAACAAATAGATACCTTAGAAGTATTTGACAAGCCGAAGAAAAAATACATTCTCGACAAAACAGACAAAACGGAAACCACAGTCCCAGAAACACCGACGAACTTTGTAAAAGGCGATTATGTCCGCATGAAAGGACAGAACACTATTGGCAGGATAGAAAGCATTAATGGCAAGAATACTGTTTGCGTATTCGGAGATTTGAAGACGAGAGTCAAGGTGTCACAACTGGAAAAAGCTGAAAAGCCAAAACAAAAAATTGTGCCGAGTGGATTCGTCAGCATGTCGCAAGAAGCGAGGGATGAACTGGATAGAAAGAAGACACATTTTAGTCCTGACCTCGACATACGAGGCATGCGTGGAGAAGAGGCTATCAACACTGTATTACATTTCATTGATGATGCTATCATGGTAAGCATGCCAACAGTAAGGATTCTTCACGGCAAAGGAGATGGCATACTACGCAATCTGGTACGTCAGTATCTCGCCACCGTTCCTAATGTAAAGAAATTCCGCGACGAGAGCGTACAGTTTGGTGGTTCTGGCATCACAGTCGTTGACTTGTAACACCATTTTTCTATTCATCAAAAAACAAATAAGAAAGTATCGTTGAGAAAATTTGGTAAATAATAAAAAAAGTTTTACCTTTGCACCCTGTTGAAAAAGAAATCATTAACACAGTAACTTGGTATCATCCCAAGGAACACTAAAAAGAATAACAAAAATGAAAAAAGGAATCCATCCAGAAAGTTATCGCCCAGTAGTATTCAAGGACATGAGTAATGGCGATATGTTTTTGACACAGTCAACTTGCGCAAGCAAGGAAACAATTGAATTCGAAGGCGAGACATACCCACTGATAAAGGTGGAAATCTCAAGTAGTTCTCATCCTTTCTACACTGGTAAGAGCAAGCTCGTCGATACTGCAGGACGTGTAGATAAGTTCATGAGTCGCTACGGTAAGGCTCAGAAAAAGCAATAATGATGATACATTAAAAAAGCTCCTTCTTCTGAAAGGGGCTTTTTTGATATTACAATAAGGCATATACAATTTTTATTAACCTAATAAGAAAACAAAACGATTATGGCACAGAGATTTATCCTTAACGAAGTTTCTTACTTCGGTGCCGGTGCTCGTCAGGAGTTGCCGGAGGTACTAAACCGTATGAACCTTAAAAAGGCATTGGTATGCACAGACAAAGGTCTGCTGGCATGCGGTACTGCCAAGATGGTTACAGACGTTCTTGATAATGCAGGATTTCCTTATGAGATATATAGCGAGATAAAACCTAACCCTACAGTAACAAACGTACAGCAAGGAGTAGAGGCATTCAAGAATTCCAAAGCTGACTGCCTTATTGCTATCGGCGGCGGTTCATCTATGGATACTGCTAAGGGTATTGGTATTGTAAGCAACAACCCTGAATTTGCTGACGTGGTAAGTCTTGAAGGATGTGCTCCTACAAAACATAAATCTGTACCTATCATCGCATTGCCAACAACAGCAGGTACTGGTGCAGAGGTTACCATCAACTACGTTATCATAGACGAAAAGCGTCAGGCAAAGATGGTTTGTGTTGACCCTAACGACATCCCTGCCGTTGCTATCGTTGACCCTGAATTGATGTATTCTCTGCCAAAGGGACTCACAGCTGCAACAGGTATGGATGCACTCACTCATGCCATTGAAGGTTACATCACAAAGGGTGCATGGGTAATGAGCGACATGTACGAACTGCAGGCTATCAAGATGATTGCAGAAAATCTGCCATTGGCTGTTGAAGAACCAAAGAATCCTGTTGGACGTGAAGGAATGGCATTGGCACAGTACATTGCAGCACAGGCATTCTCAAACGTAGGACTTGGACTTGTTCATGGTATGGCTCATCCTATGGGGTCTCTTCATGACATACCTCACGGAGTTGCTAACGCATTACTCCTGCCTACAATCATGGAATTCAACAAACCTTGTTGCGTAGAGAAGTTTGGTGTCATCGCACAATATATGGGTGTTGACACTACTGGCATGACAGCAGAACAGGCTGCAGATGCTGCAGTAGAGGCTGTACGCAAACTGAGCATCCGCGTAGGAATACCTCAGACTCTCAGCGAGATTGGCATCACAAAAGAAAACATCCCTGCACTAGCACATCAGGCAATACAGGATGTTTGCACACCGGGCAACCCTCGTGACGTAACAGAAGAACAAATCATTGAATTATACACAAAAGTGCTTTGATAATTGATAATGATAATTGATAAAGCCCTTCGTAAATATGCGAAGGGCTTTTTTCATCATGACGCATAGTCATGAGACAGATAGTCTTTAAGACTGAACTTCGTTTTTGTCTTTGGCTTTGACAAGTCAGTAACAGTCTTCTCTATCTGTAAAGTTCGCTTTTCGAAGACAGCCTCACGCAGAAACTCCATTATCTCTCCCCTATTCTGCCACATCGGCTCTAATGCCATCCTGTGGTCTCTGTATTGTGCGGAATAGAAATAATAGGATGCACCCATCTCCTTCAACTGCTCCGTTATCAGTGCTGAACCATAGAAACCTATCCCGAACAATGAAGCCTTACGATAAGGTACATTATTGTCGCTATTACCATGAAACATCATCACAGGGCATGGATGATGTTGCCATTTTGGTTTGCCTTTCGTCGAGAAGATAGCACCGGCAAATGATATCACACCAGCATAATTAAAACCACTTGGCAATATCTCCGTTGCTTTGTCAGCATTGCATATCATATTCTCCGCCTGCAGACAAGTGATGGCACCGGCACTACTGCCACATACCACTACTCGTGAAGTATCCACCGACCAACTCTCTGCATTGTCGAGGACAAAAGCCGTTGCTGCGAGCAAGTCTTCTGCTGCCCACTGCACAGATGTCTTAAATTTTTCTACTAATCCTTTCTTACTCTTCTTCCATCCATAGTCATCGTATGCGTGAGAAAACGCCAGACGATAATCTATCGACACCACGTCAATACCATTCTTGCACAGATATTCAAAATAAGGAAGATACCCCTTGGAATCACGTTTGCCCACAGCAAAACCTCCACCAAAGACAAAGATGACACACGGACGCAAACCCTGTATGCTGTCTGCTGTATAATGGTCTAAAAAAAGTTGTTTTCCATCCCTTTCAACAAAAGAAAAAGTCTGCTTATCTGCAGCATCTGCCGACATACACACGAGCATCAGCAACAAAAAATAAAGTTTTCTCATCACAATTCCATTTTGAATACAAAAATATAAAAAAGTATTTAACATGATTCCACAAATGATAACTTTTTACTAAATTTGCAGAAACAAAAAAATATAAAAAACAATGACAGAAACTCAATGTCTCATAATAGGAAGCGGTCCTGCTGGATATACTGCTGCCATATACGCATCACGCGCCAATCTACATCCAATACTCTATTCCGGTTTGCAGCAAGGCGGCCAACTGACACAGACAACAGAAGTGGAAAATTTTCCGGGCTATCCAAATGGCGTCGATGGCAACCAGATGATGGACGACATGCGACAGCAGGCATTACGTTTCGGCACTGACATACGCACAGGCTCTGTCTGCAAGTTCAGCATCGAAAATGGAGTGTTCAAAGCCATCACGGATGGTAACGAAGAGATATTGGCAAAGACTGTCATCATCGCCACTGGGGCGACAGCAAAATATCTTGGATTGGCGGACGAAGAAAAATACCGCGGATTAGGAGTCAGTGCCTGTGCCACTTGTGACGGATTCTTCTACAGAAAGAAGACTGTTGCCGTTGTCGGTGGTGGCGATACTGCCTGCGAAGATGCACTATACCTCGCAGGACTTGCAAAGAAGGTTTATATGATTGTGCGTAAACCATTCCTCCGCGCATCAAACATCATGCAACAGAGAGTGACCGAAACGGAAAACATCGAGATTCTCTATGAACGCAGGGCAGTAGGACTCTTTGGTACTGACGGCATAGAAGGTGCACGACTGGAAAGCACCAACCCTGCATCACCTATCACAGACGATGAAAAAGAGATTGCTATTGACGGTTTCTTCCTCGCAATAGGGCACAAACCAAATTCGGATGTCTTCGCAGAGTTTATAGATACTGACAACAACGGATTCATCAAGGTTAACGATCATCAGAACACACTTCATGATTCCAACCCTATACCGGGATTGTTTGCCGCAGGCGATGTCTGCGACCCTGTATTCCGTCAGGCAATAGTTGCAGCAGCATCTGGATGCAAGGCTGCCATGTCAGCAGAACGTTATCTCCAATCAATAAAATAAACTATGGGCAAGACACCAGATAAGGACATCGATCAGATAATAGCAGGAGGTGGTATCGTATGGGGACGTGGTGGCGAACGTCATAACGACAACGATAACAAGATAAAGACAAAGGCGAAGAAAAAGAAATACATCACCGGTGCCCACGGCAGTGGCTCCGCCATGCAGAAAGCCCGCTACCGCAAACAACGCGCCACACGAAAACGAAAATGAAATTTTACAATTATTGCAGTTTATTGATAATGCTGTCCATGTAACCGAGACGATTAAGGGTGACGCTTATTATCGTAGTGATGAGCATGAACAGGGCAAGGAATAGACTCCATGATGCACAAGAAAGTTTAAGACTTTTCCACCAACTGATATTGAGCAACTGTTTGAAATCCCATACAAAGAAAAACAATAGCAGCAAAATGCTGCAATGAGCATATACCCAACCATCTGTGAGCCAGTTAAAAGGAAAAAGAAGAATACCGGTTAGATAGTTTTGACATTCCAAGAACACCAATACGCAGAAATGCTCAGCTATGTTCATGTGCTTTCCATACTCTGATGCACGAAACACGATATAGTTCGGTATGAGTGTAAACACGACGACTGCCAAAGTGAACCAGGTTTGATCTGCAGTGTTTTGAATATTTGCGAGAAGTGCATAGATCACAAGATTCATCTCGTTAATGGATTCGGGATGCTCCACCACTTGTGGTGTCTTTGTTTCCAGATTTACTTCAAAAAAATGGTTAATAACAAGAAATACTGCCACAAGGATGAAAAGCAACGGCACGGGCTTGCAGTACTTAACTCTGTTACCTTCCATAAAACGCCTCATCATGTGACCCGGACAATGCAAGAGTTCTACGCAGGTGTGGACAAATCTGTTATCCACATGAAAGATATCTGGGAACAGATCGGTGAGGACACTCTTGGCTGTAATGCGCTTGATATTTGCTGATTGTCCGCAATGAGGGCAGTACTTTCCTTTGAATTCACTTCCGCACGATTTGCATTTAACGCGTTTTATCTGCATATTATTCTTTCCCTTTTTTTCCTTGCAAAGTTACAGCATTTTCCGTCTGCAGCAAAGTCATCGGGAACGAAAATGGGGAAAAAACAAATAAAATAAAAAAAATTTTGATAGTTTTTTTGTTTTCATTACTTTTGTGGAACAAAATTCTAAAAAGGTGCATTAACTTATTTATTTAAATAAATTTTAACAGAAATGGCTAAAGAAAAGAAATTTATTACATGTGATGGTAACGAGGCTGCTGCTCATATCAGTTATATGTTCAGCGAGGTCGCTGCCATCTACCCTATCACTCCGTCATCACCGATGGCAGAGCATGTGGATGAGTGGGCTGCCCGCGGTCGCAAGAACCTCTGGGGACAGACAGTATCAGTACAAGAGATGCAGTCGGAGGCTGGTGCTGCCGGTGCTGTTCACGGTTCTCTGCAGGCTGGTGCTCTCACGACAACGTTCACTGCTTCTCAGGGTCTGTTGTTGATGATTCCTAACATGTATAAGATTGCTGGTGAGTTGTTGCCTTGCGTGTTTGACGTGTCTGCACGTTCTCTGGCTTCTCACTCTCTAAACATCTTCGGTGACCATCAGGATGTGATGGCTTGCCGTCAGACAGGTTTCGCTATGCTGTGCGAAGGTAGTGTGCAGGAAGTAATGGACCTTACGGCTGTTGCCCATCTGGCTGCGCTGAAATGCTCCGTTCCTTTTATAAATTTCTTTGATGGTTTCCGTACTTCTCACGAATACCATAAGATAGAGCGTTTGGATAATGAGGATATTCTTCCTCTCGTTGACGAGGCTGACGTAAAGAAATTCCGCGACCGCGCTCTTACCCCAGAACGTCCGGTGACTCGCGGTACGAATGAGAACCCTGAGACTTTCTTCACTCATCGTGAGGCTTCTAACAAGCACTATGAGAGTGTGCCAGAGGTGGTTGAAGAACTGATGGGTAAGATTTCAAAAGTATGCGGAAGAGAATATCATCTGTTCACTTACTATGGTGCACAGGATGCCGAAAACATCATCATCCTTATGGGTTCTGCTACTGAGGCTGCACGCGAGGCTATAGACCACCTCATCGCCAACGGCAAGAAGGTGGGTATGATAAGTGTGCATCTGTTCCGTCCATTCTCTGTTAAGCATCTGCTCGCTGCAGTGCCTAAGACGGTTAAGAGGATTGCTGTCCTCGACAGAACTAAGGAACCTGGTGCAAATGGTGAGCCTCTGTATCTTGATGTGAAGACAGCTTTCTATGACGTAGAAAATCGTCCTCTCATCGTTGGTGGACGTTATGGTCTTGGTTCTTGCGACACTACGCCTGCTCAGTTCATATCTGTATATGACAACCTTGAACTGCCACAGCCTAAAGACCACTTCACTATGGGTATCATAGATGACGTGACATTCACCTCTCTGCCAAAGGTTGAGGAGATGGCTCTCGGTGGCGAAGGTATGTTCGAGGCTAAGTTCTACGGACTGGGTGCTGACGGTACGGTTGGTGCAAACAAAAACAGTGTGAAGATTATCGGTGATAACACTGACAAATACTGTCAGGCTTATTTCTCATACGACTCAAAGAAGAGTGGCGGTTTCACTTGCTCGCACTTGCGTTTTGGTGATACTCCTATCCGCTCAACATACTTGGTGAACACTCCGAACTTCGTTGCTTGTCACGTTCAGGCATATCTGAACATGTATGATGTAACTCGTGGTATTCAGGAGAATGGTACATTCCTGCTGAACACTATCCATGAGGGCGAAGAACTTGTGAAGTTCATTCCTAACAAGGTTAAGAGAGTGTTTGCAAAGAAAAATATAACTGTCTATTACATCAATGCTACGAAGATAGCACAGGAGATTGGTCTTGGCAACCGTACTAACACTATCCTGCAGAGTGCTTTCTTCCGCATCACTGGTGTCATCCCTGTTGAACTGGCTGTAGAACAGATGAAGAAGTTCATCGTGAAGTCTTATGGCAACAAGGGTGAAGATGTGGTAAACAAGAACTATGCTGCCGTTGACCGCGGTAATGAATACAAGAAACTCGATGTTGATAAGGCTTGGGCAAATCTTGCTGACGATCCTGAAAAGGTTAATGACGATCCTAAGTTCGTGAAAGAACTGGTACGTCCTATGAATGCCCAGGACGGCAACCTGCTCAAGGTGTCCGACTTTGTGAACAATGGTACTATTGACGGTTCTTGGATGGTGGGTACTGCTGCTTACGAGAAACGTGGCGTTGGTGCTTTTGTTCCTGTTTGGAATGCAGACAACTGTATCCAGTGTAACAAATGTGCTTATGTTTGTCCTCACGCTTGTATCCGTCCTTTCGTACTCGACGACAACGAAGTTAAGGATTTCAAGGGCAACACAATAGAGATGAAGGCTCCTGCAGCAATGAAGGGTATGCATTTCACCATCGGAATCTCTGCTCTTGACTGTTTGGCTTGTGGTAACTGTGAAGACGTATGTCCAGGCAACCCTAAGACTGGCAAGGCTCTGAAGATGGTTGCATTCACTGGTGCTTCAGAAGACGACAAGAACTGGGACTACCTCGTAAAGAATGTACACACAAAGCAAGACCTCGTAGATATCAAGCAGAGTCCAAAGAACTCACAGTTTGCTACTCCTCTGTTTGAATTCTCTGGTGCTTGTTCTGGTTGTGGTGAGACACCTTACGTAAAACTCATCTCTCAACTCTTTGGTGACCGTCAGATGATTGCCAACGCAACAGGTTGTTCTTCTATCTACTCTGCTGCCGTTCCTTCTACACCTTACTGCAAGAATGAAAAAGGACAAGGCCCTGTTTTCAACAACTCTCTGTTTGAGGACTTCTGCGAGTTCGGTCTTGGTATGGCTCTCGGATGCAAGAAGATGAAAGAACGCATCTGCACTATCCTTGACGAAGCAAAGGAATGTGGCAAGGCTCCAAAAGAACTGCTTGAGGCTGGCGAAGAATGGAAGACTGTGATGGACGATGCAGATGGCTCAAAGGCTGCTGCAGCAAAACTGCGTCCTATCATCGCTGAAGGTGTAAAGGCTGGATGCCCTCATTGCAAGGAATTACAGACTCTGGAACACTATCTCGTAAAACGTTCTAACTGGATTATCGGTGGTGATGGTGCTTCTTACGACATCGGTTATGGTGGTCTTGACCATGTCATCGCTTCTGGCGAAGATGTTAACATCCTCGTTCTCGACACTGAAGTATATTCAAATACTGGCGGTCAGTCGTCAAAGGCTACTCCTCTCGGTGCTATTGCACAGTTTGCCGCACAAGGTAAGCGTATCCGCAAGAAAGACCTCGGCATGATTGCCACTACATACGGCTACGTTTATGTGGCACAAGTTGCTATGGGTGCTGACAATGCACAAACTTTGAAGGCTATCCGCGAGGCAGAAGCTTATCACGGACCATCAGTAATAATCGCCTACGCACCATGTATCAACCATGGTCTGAAGATAAAGGGTGGCATGGGACGTAGTCAGGAAGAGGAACGCCGTGCTGTAGAATGTGGTTACTGGCATCTGTGGAGATTCAATCCAGAACTGGCTGCAGAAGGAAAGAACCCATTCTCTCTCGACTCAAAAGAGCCAGAGTGGGATAAGTTCCAAGACTTCCTCATGGGCGAAGTTCGCTATCTGTCATTGAAGAAGGCAAAACCTGCTGAAGCAGACGAACTCTTCAAGGAAGCACAGAGAATGGCACATCTGCGTTATAATTCTTATGTCCGCAAATCAAATGAGGACTGGAGTAGTGATGCAGAACTGTAAACCATATAAAGTAATCAATCTACCCCTCTTTCGTGACGAGAGAGGGGTACTTACTTTTGCTGAAGCACAGACGATGATTCCTTTTGAAATCAAACGTCTGTTTTGGATTTATGGAATACCTGAAGGAAAAACACGTGCAGGACATGCTCACAAAACCTGTCAACAGGCAATAATACCAATACACGGCAGTTTTGATATCTTCATCACCAATGGCAAGTATGAGGAAACAATAACGATGAATAAGCCAAATGAGATTATTGCCATACCAGCAGGAGTGTGGTGTGAACTGAAAAACTTTTCAAAAGATGCTGTGGTATTAGTTGCCACATCAGAACACTTCGATGCTGAAGACTATCTGCAACCATACAACGAATTTCTGGAATTTATTGAGACATGCAAGTAGTACGATATACAATAGAATGGGAAGAAGCATGGAATAATTTCATCGAAGATAGCAAAAATGGTACATTCCTGCTTAACAGGAATTATATGGACTACCATAAAGACCGTTTCAAGGATTGCTCCCTTATCTTTTCTGAAGGCGACACCATAATGGGAGTCTTGCCTGCCAACTGGGCTGAAGAAGAGAAGACAGTATATTCTCATCAAGGTTTGACATACGGAGGACTGATAATGAATCCGAAATGCACATCAGCACACGTCATGCAGATGATGAACGAAGCCATCGACTACTGCAAGAATACTCTCGGAGCAGAAAAGATGATATACAGAGCCGTTCCTATCATCTATCAGAAATATCCGTCTCAGGAAGACCTTTATTATATATGGCAACACGGAGGTACAATCAAACAGCGTCTGCTATCGAGTAGCATACTGATGAAACGCCCTCTAAAATTCCACCATTCACGCACGGCATCAATAAACAAAGCCATCCGCAATGAACTATATGTGGAAAAAAATCTTGATCCACAGGATTTTTGGGTAGTATTGGAAGAAGTATTGCAAGAACACCATTCTGCAAAACCAGTACACACCTTGCAGGAGATGACGACACTCATGGAAAGTTTTCCACGAGAGATACAGTTGTTTACCGTCAAGAAAGACAAGAGAGTGATAGCAGGAACAATACTGTACGTAACCCCTCAAGTAGTGCATACTCAATATATTGCATCCAATAATGAAGGTCGTAACAACGGAGCATTAGACCTATTATTCAAGTATCTTATTCAGGAAAAGTTCAAGCACATAACTTTCTTCGATTTCGGTACAAGCAACGAGGATGCCGGTCATTCTATCAATACCGGACTCATTGCACAGAAAGAACACTATGGAGGACGCGGTGTCGTATATGACACCTATGAAATCAACATGCCTTGAGTTTTGTTCATTACTCTGAAACTCGCTTAATCGCAGCCTTAAAACTCATGTCAAGTCCTTTGACACTATGAGTCAAAGCACCTACACTTATAAAATCAACACCGCACTCTGCGTATGAACGGATTGTATCGAAGGTAATGCCTCCTGACGACTCTGTTTCAAACCTATGGTTGATAATTTCAACAGCCTTTTTTGTATCAGTAACAGAGAAATTATCAAGCATAATACGGTCAACACCACCATGCTGCAATACTCGTTCTAGTTCATCAAAATTACGTACCTCTATCTCAATCTTCAAATCAAGCCCATTTTGTTTCAAATAATCGTGGCAACGGTCTATGGCATTTTCTATGCCACCTGCAAAATCCACATGATTATCTTTGAGCAAAATCATGTCAAACAATCCGACACGATGATTCACACCGCCACCAATCTTCACTGCGGTCTTCTCAAGCATACGCATACCTGGAGTTGTCTTACGAGTATCCAACACCTTTGTGCCCGTACCTTCTAAAAGCGAAACATATTTATGAGTCATGGTGGCAATGCCACTCATTCGTTGCATGATATTGAGCATCGTACGTTCTGTCTGTAACAGACTTCTAATGCTACCCTCAACAATAAAAGCCACATCACCTTTGCGCACTGCAGTACCATCGTGGATAAACACAGTCATTTTCAAGGTAGGGTCGAAGAAATGGAACACCTCACGCGCCACCTCAACACCTGCAAGGATACCGTCTTCCTTTACTATCAACTGACTTTTTCCTACGGCATCCTCTGGAATACAGCACAATGTTGTATGGTCGCCATCACCGACATCCTCAGCAAAACTGAGAGCGATGAGCTTATTGTTAAGTTCTTCTACAGACAGCATGACTTATTTAGAAATAAAAACCAGCACCTATCTTCAGTCCTATCTTGGAAAAATCTGAATGATTCTTAAAACTCTGGTCGTAGTATATCGCTGGCTCTATTGCGATATAATGATTCACATAGTAAGCATATCCCACCTCTATACCTGGCAAGAAATCATCATAACTAGGACCTACATGCTTGTATTTAACACCTGCAGCAAGATAGATACCGTTCTGACTGATATAATAACGTCCTTGCACACCGAGAGTAACGGAAGATGAAAACGCGTCACCGCCATTATCGAATTCCAACAATGCGTTGGCAGAGACCTTGTCCATAAGGAAATATCCGCCCATAGCCTCCAAGCCAAAGTGGAATTTCTCGGCTCCACTATAAGAAAGATCAAGACTGGACAAAGATAAGTTTGCATACTTCGTTCCCTTTGTAAACTGTGCAGAAGCAACTGTTGCAATAAAGATTGCTACGATTGTAAAAAATACTCTTTTCATGTGAATGTTTTTATAAATAGTTTCTAATTTATTTTTTTATATTTCTTGTTTCTAACGAGAATTATCCAAGCTTCAAACCCAACAAGCGTTAAAAGGGCGACACTTCCTCCTATGATATAACCTACTACTAGATCCAATCCAAAACCTTCTTCTGCTACCATAATGTACGTTGAACAGATGAAAGTCATGAATAATGCTGGATAGAGACACAGGTTGTATGGTTTACGACGGCGCGACTGTGCAATAGCCATGGTCCACAAGACAATGCAAGCCAAAGACTGGTTTGTCCATGCAAAATAACGCCAAAGTTTTTCAAAGTCCATGAAGAACAACATGATTGCTATTGAGAAAAGCGGTAATGCCAACAATAGGCGTTTCGCTATCTTGTCTTGTTTCAGATGTAGGAAATCACTTGCGATGAGTCTGGCACTGCGGAATGCTGTATCACCACTCGTGATAGGTGCAATAGCAACTCCTAAAACAGCCAAGATTGCACCGAGTGTCCCCAACCACGAGTTGCATAATGCATAAACCAAATTTGCTGGATTACCATCCATATAAGTCATCAACTTCTCATACGGAGTATTGCCTTCTACACCCAACGAATCAGCAAACTTGATAGCACCAGCTGCCCAAATCAACGCAACGATACCCTCTGTAATCATCGCCCCATAAAAAACAATGCGACCATACTTCTCGTTTTTCAGGCATCGTGCCATAAGTGGCGTTTGCGTAGAATGAAAACCGCTGACTGCACCACATGCAATAGTGATAAATAGACATGGCAAAAGTGGGGTCCCCTTCGGATGATGATTAGTGAAAGCCTCTGTCACCTCTGGTATAGTACCCGGCTGGACAAATATGCCAACAACAACACCTACTGCCATAAACAACAGTACAGCACCGAAAAGAGGATATAAATTTCCTATTAACTTATCTACGGGCAATAATGTTGCAAAAATATAATAAAGTAATATCAAGACTAACCAAAACATCGGACCGCCACAGAAACCACTTGTCGGAGTCAAGACTGCAATAAGGTCTGCCGGTGTACGCACAAAGACCACACCCACAAGCACCAATAGTACAAGAGAAAAGACACGCATGACATAACGCATTCCATTGCCTAATTCTTCTCCGACAATTTCCGGAATACTCAAGCCGTTTCGACGGATGGAGTACATGCCACTGAAATAATCATGTACCGCACCTATAAAAATACAGCCGAAGACAATCCATAAGAAAGCAGCAGGACCAAACATTATTCCAAGAATGGCTCCGAACACAGGACCTGTACCAGCAATATTCAAAAACTGTATCAAAAATACTTTCCATGTGGCAATAGGGATATAGTCCACACCATCAGAAAGAGTATATGCAGGAGTCTTCATGTCTGGTTTCACACCCATCTTTTTATCTACGACTTTGCCGTAAATCAGATAACCGATAATCAGTAAAACTAAACCTACTACAAATGAAATCATAATTATCTTTTATTTTCTGTACAAAATTACAATAAACCAAACACAAAAACAAGCCGAACACAAAGAAAAAAAATAATATTGTTATTTTAGATTATTTCACGTTATTTTCTTACCTTTGTATTCAATAAAGATGAAACTACATCGCATTTCATTATATATATACGTTTTAATAATCCTATTTATCCTTGCGCCAACATACGCACAAGGACAGTCACCATTTACATTTAGCGAGAGATTTCCAAAACATGAAGTTCGTGCCGTATGGATTACCACGATAGGAGGTCTTGACTGGCCAGACAACTATGCTCAAAGTGCATATTCTGCAATACGTCAGAAAAGAGATTTCATCAGAATTCTGAATAGGTTGCAAGATGCGAATATAAATACTGTGCTTCTGCAGACACGTGTACGCGGGACCACTATCTATCCGTCACTCATTGAACCATGGGACGGTTGCATGAGTGGATTTCCTGGAGTATCACCTGGCTACGACCCATTACAGTTTGCCATCGAAGAATGCCACAAACGCGGTATTGAGTTGCATGCGTGGATAGTATGTATGCCTCTTGGAGAAGTGAAGAGGACAGGATACCGACATCTCAAGCGTGTCCATCCTGAACTATGCACCACAATAAAGTCACATGGTTTCATGCGTCCCGAACAACCGGGCACTGCAACATATCTCGCTTCTCTTTGCTGCGAGATAGTACGCAACTACGACATTGATGGTATTCATCTTGACTACATACGCTACCCCGAAGAAGGACGTATGGCTGGATATTCTGACTGGAAAAGAAACAACATAACACGCATTGTCAAGACTGTCAGTGAAAATGTAAAAGATATCAAGCCTTGGGTAAAGATGAGTTGTTCACCTATAGGCAAATACCGTTCCGTAAGTCGTTATGATAGTCATGGATGGGACGCCTACGACATTGTCTATCAGGATGCGCAAGGATGGTTGCGTGATGGACTCATGGATGCACTATTCCCTATGATGTATTTCAAAGGCAACAACTTTTATCCTTTTGCTGCCGACTGGAAAGAAAACTCTTACGGAAAGATTGTTGCACCTGGCCTTGCTGCATATTTTATGAGTCGAAAGGAAAAGAACTGGCCATTGTCCACGATAACGAGAGAGATGAACGTATTACGCTCTTTCGGCATGGGACACAGTTTCTTCCGTTGTCGTCATTTCATAAACGACCTGAAAGGCATCTACAACAGTACACGGTACGATATTGACCTCTGCCCTGCACTTATTCCCCCTATGACATGGATGGGGCGTCCAGCACCATCAGCACCAAAGGTATTCATGAAAGAATACAAAGGAACGCAGATGCTTTCTTGGACACAGGCAACAAACAATAACGACTCACCATATCTATCCTACAACATCTATCGTAGCAAAGATTATCCTGTCAACACAAACGACCCGCGTAACCTTGTAGCAATACGAATAAAGGAGACAGAAATGTCATTCTTCGGACAATACCATTATGCTGTCACCGCTGTTGACCGTTACGGACAGGAGAGTGAAGCCACACAGATAAAAAGAACGAAATGAGTTAGTCCTCATTTCGTTTTAACACTACAGCAGAACGTGCTGGGATATATAGTTTCAACCACTCTTTACCATCCTTCTTATACAAAGGATCGAAATTTGTAAAGTGCGTCAAACTATCGTCAGCAAATCCAAATCCACCATACTTGACATTATCCGTATTCAGCATCACCTTATAACTACCCTTTGGTACAAGGAAGCCATAATCTGTATAAGACTTTACAGGGGAGAAGTTGAATATAAAGACAAGATTCTCACGCATGAAAGCCAAAATCTGATCGCCATCATCATGCCATATCTCCACAATCTTCGTCTTCTGGAAATCGGTCAGACCACCAATCACACATAGCATATCTTTGTCAAAGTCACCTAGATAATGATAGCACAATTCCTTGTTATCAACAAGATTCCATTGACGACGTGCATATTTATGGCTCCATCCGTTTCCTTCGCGAGGAAAATCTATCCACTCAGGATGTCCGAACTCATTGCCCATAAAATTCAGGTATCCACCATTTATCGTAGAAGCCGTCACGAGTCGTATCATCTTATGCAGTGCTATACCACGGTTTGCTACGTCATTCTCATCGCCCTTTTTGAAATGCCAATACATGTCGGCATCAACCAGTCGGAAGATTATCGTCTTATCTCCCACCAAAGCCTGATCATGACTTTCAGCATAACTTATCGTCTTTTCGTCTGCACGACGATTCGTTGTCTCCCAGAGTATGCTCGATGGTTTCCATCCCTCATCGCTGAGTTCTTTTATTGTCTTTATCCAATAGTCTGGAATATTCATTGCCAGACGATAATCAAAACCATATCCACCATCTTTTATCTTCGCAGCAAGTCCCGGCATTCCGCTCACTTCTTCCGCAATGGTGATGGCATTTTTGTTTACCTCATGTATAAGGATGTTGGCAAGAGTAAGATAACATATTGCATTATCATCTTGATGACCGTTGAAATAGTCGCCATATCCGCCAAAGTCCTCCCCTAGCCCATGACTGTAATACAACATTGACGTCACACCGTCAAAGCGAAAACCGTCGAAACGAAACTCTTCCAACCAGTATTTACAGTTAGATAGGAGAAAGTGCATCACCTCATTTTTGCCATAATCAAAACAAAGGCTGTCCCACTGAGGATGTTCATGTCTATCGCCAGCATAGAAAAACTGGTTAGGGTCGCCAGCAAGATTTCCAAGTCCTTCAACCTCATTCTTCACCGCATGGGAATGTACGATATCCATTATCACGGCAATGCCATGCTGATGTGCCGTATCTATGAGTTCTTTCAATTCTTCCGGCGTACCGAAACGACTGGAAGGAGCGAAGAAACTGCTCACATGATACCCAAAACTACCATAATAAGGATGTTCCTGTATTGCCATTATCTGAATGCAGTTATATCCTCCTGCGATGACACGTGGAAGCACGTTGTCTTTGAACTCCAGATAGGTTCCTACCCTCTCGGCATCCTGTCCCATGCCGATATGGCATTCATATATGAGCAATGGTTTTGTACTCGGTTTGAAAGTCTTTTTCTTCCACTTATAAGACGTCTGTGGATGCCATACCTGTGCAGAGAATATCTTTGTCGTTTCATCTTGCACCACACGGCGGCACCATGCTGGAATCCGTTCTCCACAGCATAATCTTTCGCCATCATGCCATTCCACCAGCATCTTATACAGATCACCATGATGCATGGCTTCTTCTGGCAATGTCAGTTCCCAGTTACCCGTACCAGGAATCCTTCTGCAACGATATTCTTCCGTCCGTTGCCAACCATTGAAATCGCCTATCAAGAAGATAATAGACGCATTCGGTGCCCATTCACGGAACACCCACCCATCATTCGTCTTATGAAGACCGAAATATAGATGTCCGTCAGCAAAGTCCTTCAATGTAATCTTACCATCCTGTGTCAGTTCGTTCAACTTCCACATGGCATGGTCATGGCGACCGCGGATGGCATCCTCGTACGGCTCAAGCCAACAGTCTTTTCTCACCAAGCCTATATGTGGTACTCTGCGACTCATGCCTTTACTTTGAAAATCGCCTTCTTTATGGCAGTAGGTGCAACACACGGAGCATGACCGTCCTGTGTATCAAAGATGCAGAACATACCAGGTTTTGCCTTCACATAGCACAATGCCTTCACATTTGGATATTTCGTTATATCCTTTTCTGCATTATATTCTGCTTCTGGCAAATCTTCGCGGACAATATATCCATATTCCTCCTCTACGTCAAGAGGCAACTGTATGTCTATCATCTTATTGTGAGTTTCCATTACAGCCTCATCTCTTGTCTTGCCCTTAGCAATCTGTATATTTACAAACAAGTCGTCACCCTTTATAAAAGTCTTTCCTTCCGGCAAAGCATTCAAATCATTGTTTTTGATAAACTCCACCACATCCTTATACAAAGGATTCAACACTACATACTTTTCTAGATTTTTCAAACTATCTACTATCATATCAATTGTCTATTATTAATTATCAATTATTAATTACTTTTCTTATCCCTTGTTGGTAAGTACCCTTTGCAATAATCTTTCCGTTACTGTCCATTTCCACGAACTCACCATTTTTGACGCCATTTACATAAGTTCCCTCGAAACGACATCCCTTGCTATCTTCTTCCACGCACTTACCATGTTTCTGTCCATTTATATAAGCCCCACGAAACTTGCTCCCGTCACTATAGTAGGCAACACACAGTCCATGTGGTTTGCCGTCTTTGAAAACACCCTCAAAACGGTTACCCTTGAGTGTTGTCATCAGGCATTTTCCATTCAGTTTATCCCCCTTCCATTCACCTTCATAGATATCTCCGTTTTTCGTACGCAGTTCTCCGTATCCTTCACGGTTGCCATTCACGAAATGTCCAGAATACCTATCACCATTAACAGATGTAAAGATGCCCATACCCGTCTTCTTGCCATCACGATAGTCGCCTTCAAATCTGTCGCCATTCGCAAACTTATATATACCACGTCCATTCTGTTTGTCGTTCAGCCACAAACCAATATACACATCCCCACTGGCATAATGAAACTCACCCTTGCCATTGCGTTTGTTATTCAGCCATTCGCCCTTGTAATAACTCCCGTCTGACCAGTGAAATTCACCATTTCCACTCTTCTCATCATTTTTCCAAGCCCCCTTGTAATAAGAACCATCATGATACACATAGATACCAATACCATCACGACGGTCTTTCACCCAGTTGCCCTCATACTTATCTCCGTTATGATACAACATAACTCCATGTCCTTGCTGCACATCCCTGTACCACAAACCGTCATATACATTATCATTCTTATACCGAAGTTTCCCCTTGCCGTGTTGTGCACCGCCCATCCACGAGCCCTCATATACATCACCGTCAGCGAAAGTCATCTTACCCTCACCTTCTCGTTTTCCTTTCAGCCAAAAGCCCACATACGTATTACCATTAGAATATACAGCCTTTCCCTTACCATTAGGTTTCCCTCGAAACATCTCACCCTCATAAGTCCCAGTTATATCACCGTCTTTCACTGTGCAACGACCTTTAAAAGTCTCACCAGAACCTATTCCATAGGCAAAACCAACAAAATAAAAGAGTGCTAATATAGTTAGTAATAATGTTCTTTTCATCATAAGATTACGATTGTTACAGTAGGCAAAGATAGAAAAAAGCAACGACATACCCAAATTATTTCCTCTACCACCCGTCGCTATTTACCTTTTTTAACTACCTTTGCATAGTTTTTTTTTACAACACTATGACAAAAAGTTACGAAGAGATTAACGAGAATATCCGACAGGGGAAAGCTGTCGTCATGACAGCAGAGGAAGTATCACGTATGGCAGAAGAGATGTCTCCAAAGGAGATTCTCAAAAAAGTTGATGTCGTCACCACAGCCACCTTCGGTGCTATGTGTTCATCAGGAGCCATACTCAATTTTGGTCATGCCACACCTGGCATACGCATGGAAAAGATACTACTCAACGATGTTCCTGCCAGCAGTGGACTTGCTGCTGTTGACACATTCATTGGTGCTACTGACATAAACCCTGAAAATCCTAAGTATGGTGGTGCACATGTCATACAAGATCTCATAGACGGCAAAGAGGTTAAGTTGGAAGCATGGGGAAAGGGTACAGACTGCTACCCTCGCAGACATATCAGCACACACATAAGTCTCGACTCTATCAACGAAGCCATATTGTGCAACCCACGAAATGCTTATCAAAACTATAACGTTGCGGTCAACACTTCCGACCGTCCGTTATACACCTATATGGGCATCTTGTTGCCACAGATGCACAATGCCTCCTACAGTTCTGCTGGAGAGTTGTCGCCTCTCATCAACGACCCAGAATGTCGCACCATAGGTCTCGGCACAAAGATATTTCTCTGCGGAGCACAAGGATACGTCACTTGGAACGGTACACAGTTCAACACCTCTAAACCACTCAACAAGCACGACATCCCTGTCGGCAACGCACGCACACTCGCCCTCACTGGTGAGATGCGCCAAATGTCGTCACAATATCTTCGTGCTGGATACTTTGAACGCTATGGTGTTTCCATATATATTGGTGTAGGCGTCCCTATCCCTATGCTCGACGAAGACCTTGCACACCGAGTATCAATACAGAACAAGGACATCGACACTGCCATCGAAGACTATGGCAATGGCGGAGAACTCATTGGCACAACAAACTATGCTGCATTGCGCAGTGGTGAGATAGAGTTTCGCGGAAAGAAGATACACACCGCACCATTGTCATCACTCGCAAAAGCACGTGAGATTGCCGACACACTCAAGACATGGATACAGAATGGCGAATTCCAGCTCACTGCACCAGTACGACCTATGCCAACAGACACATCAATGAAACAACTAAAAGAAGAAATATGACACGCAAATATATCATCACCTTCAAACCAGAAGATACCGATAAGTCCATCACCTACGACCTCATCAAGAAGTTCGACATACGCATCAGCATCCTCAAGGCTGACATTGATGTAGGTAAGACAGGACAACTCGTCATCGAGTTCAACGATGAACAGGAAAAGATAAAGCGTGCCGTATCATATATCCGCGAACGTGGCATAGAGATAGCACCTGTCGGCGACAAGATACGTTTCGACTCCTCACTGTGCATCAGCTGCGGAGCATGCACATCCAGTTGTCTGTCAGGAGCATTGAGCATCAGTCAACCCGACTGGCACCTGCAATTCGACCCCGACAAGTGTATCGTCTGCAAACTATGTCTCAAGGCATGTCCACTGCAACTATTCCATATAGAATATAGTGAATAGGACAGCATTCTATGTAAACTACAAAGATACAGACCTCTGTATCGCCGTTGACGAACAGTCTTATCGTGACACCTTGCCACAGGCAGTCCTCGTCTTCATACGTCATCTCCGCGACAGCCTCGACAGATACATCGCCACCGATAAGACCTACGCTACCACGCTGACACCATATAAACCCTCTCTCCAACCACTCGCTACGCTCGACTCCTTTGTCGCAAGCAGACATACTCAATGTCCGCCCCCACAAGGGAGATTTGGGGAGATGCTAGCCTCTATTCTGCATCACATGTCAGATGCTGGCGCACAGGCTGGCACAGGACCAATGGCAGCCATCGCTGGAGCATTCAACAAAGCACTTGCAGAACACCTAAAGAACACCTACAACATACAGGAGATAGTAATTGAAAACGGGGGCGACATATACGCCGACCTGCACGACGACTTCAACATTGCCGTCTATGCCAACCAGTCGCCACTATCACGAAAGGTAGGCATACAGATACCAGCAACAGACTTTCCGCTCGGCATCTGCACATCGTCAGGCACCTGTGGACACTCCTTCTCCTTCGGCAAAGCCGATGCCGTCATGATAGTATGTAGAGATGTACTCCTTGCTGACGCATATGCCACCAGCATTGCCAACCGCATACAGACCGTTGACGACATACAGACCGTAGCCGACACCATCACCGATAACGACATCCTGTCAGCCATACTCATCAAAGACGACCGTCTCGCCATCATCGGCAGATACCCCCTGAAAATATTCAAATAATACGCAAAACAGAAAAAAACTCTTGGAAACCATTATCCCAAGAGTTCTTTCTTATTGCAAGATTCTTTCTTATCTGAAAAGTCTTTATCTGCGTATATACTTCTTGTTGTTCATTATCACAACACCCTTATAATCATCATTTACAGGCATACCCTGTAGATTGTACTTTTGGTTGGTATGGTGAGTATTCACATTATCTTTTATGCCTTTGATGTTGGTAACTTCCCACCATACAATGTTTGAAGCATGTTCTTCGTTGCCACCTTTATACACTGTCTGAACACCTACATTGTTGATAGTTTGTTCCTTTACATACACATTAACACCGAAGTATGTTTGCAAGATATAGCCATTCTTTTCATCATAGAAACTATAAGGAATTAGAGTCATATCCTCTCCAAACTCATATTTTTCATTTGTGAAAGTATAGAGATTGTCATTTACATACATACGATAGTACAGTTTTTCTGTGTTAAGCAATTCACCCTCCGTACCAGTTGTATTTATAAAAAGACTCACGCACCAGTCACCTTCTAATTCATAGAAATCATCAACGCTTGCTATTTCAGGGTCTGCTGGCGTTGCAGGTGTTTCAACAAAAAGTTTTATTACAGGCTCGTTGTAAATATTGAATGCAACAGGATACACATCATTAGCATTCACCAGCATTGCTGTCTGCGCAGTGGCAGGTGTCAGTGTGTGTGTTGATGCGTCATAGTTGAAAACAAATTTGTCTGTGAAGGTATGTTGCTGATCTACACCTCCCCATTCGCTTGGAATTAATTCGTAAGACGATGTCATAAGATAACATAAATATCCGTATGCATCACCAATAAATTGTTTTGAAGGGAATTCGATGGTATTTCCGTTTATGTTACCCTTTACTACTGCATTAGGTAGCGTACTGCTAAATTGAGTGAGATAAACATCATTTCCTTTCATACCCATCAGCACAAATAAAGTTTCTGTTGTTTCATCATAGATGCTCTTGCTTGTCAGTGTATAGTCTTCAAGTGTCACATCTTCTGGCACAACAATCACTTTTTCTGTAAACAACTTGTATTTTGTTTCGCAATCTGCATAAGATGCCCACTCGCCATTTATCATCTCAGCACCGCCAGTAAAAGAGTCATATACCACTCCGAGCACTTCCTTATCCAATTCTGTATTATTAAGCACTATGCTGTCACCATCTATCGTATAGGTGATAGGGGTTGTAGCATCTTCTGAAAATGTTATATATCCTTTATCTAAGGTCACTTTCAGCATCGTCAGTTTCAGTTTACCGTCATACGAGATATAATCATCTTGAGCCTCATCATATATATATACCGATGACTCTTCCACAATCTCTCCTGGTGCTATGGTGATAGTCTTTTTATCTTCACTCAATGTTCCCTTCACCCATTTTCCTGAATTGATAGACGAAATGATATTCTCTAGATATACCTCGTTGTTTTCTGCAAACACCACTTTTGCAAGTCCTGACTGCTGAGAGCGATATATACCATCCCAGTCTTCAATATACGACCAACCGCTACGCTTATAACTTTTCTGTTCTCCTTCTGGTTGTTCTTCCACATAAGTCAGAGGTGCCTTGTGGTTGATGAACTTTGACTGATGCATTCTTTCGGCACTCGTTGCGTGCTCGCTAATCTCATTAGAAGCATTAGGATTTTGTTTATACACTTTGACTGCCTTAAAAGGAGTCTTGATTCTTGGGAGGTTACCCACTGGATGCTGTGCATAGACAACACATGCACAGAGCATACCACACAATAACAAAGTAAATTTCTTCATAACTTTAAAATTTTAATTAAACAAATAATCTTTTTACCTATGTGTTTGCAAAATTACATAATAATTTTCATTTTGCAAACTTTTTTAACACAATTCTTTCATTTGTTTTCACAAACAATTATATTTAAAATTGCAACCTAATACACACTTAAAGCTATATTATACTAGACGTGCTAGTATACCTCACTAGACGTGCTAGGATGCCCTACTAGACGTGCTAGGATACCTCACTAAACGTGCTAGGATGCCTCAATAGACGTGGAAATATGCGTCACCTGACGTGGAGTTAAGACCTACCTTACCTATCAAGAAGACCTATCTGACTTGTCGCGTAGAATAGCCATTGTTGTCGGGCAGCCCTACCATCTGGGCAAGGTAGAATCAAACTCTGTGAGCCGTAGATGTGACTTGCCTTTATGTCGGATGTACGCGTCACATAGTTTTGTTGTACTCGTCACAAAGATTGTTTGTGCGCGTCAAAAAGAAGTGACAAACTCGTCACAAAGAAATGGTCAACTCTTCATAAAGAAATGCCCAACACTTCATAAAGTTTTTAGTAACTCTTCACGTAGTTTTACCCACATCTTCATAAAGAATTTGCCAACGCGTCATTTCAACAACATCTTCACGTCGTTTTGACAAAAACTACATGAAGTATTGAAATCAAGATTCGCTTGCAAAGTCTGCAATCGAATGTCAACGGTCAACGGTCAACAGTCAACGGCTGGTTACTGAGCCAGTCGCAGGATTTATTAAATCTCTCGCAGAGATGAAATACGCATTGACTGCATCAATTCCCACAAAATGCCGATTGCTCACATCCAAAGTGAAC
>JAGHTI010000002.1 GCA_018065415.1 Candidatus Equicola stercoris | reverse complement strand
GCGTATTTACAATATATGTATTCTCTTTTGGTAAGAAAATATCTCTGCGCTCTCTGCTCTCTGCGTAAAATTCCGAAGGCCTATGAAATAGGACTTGGATAGAATAAGAAATCAGAATTTAAAGTTTACTTAAAAGGATGATTTATTATTATAGACAATACTTGCAAAGCAAGCGGAATTTCCTCTGCGAGAGACCAAAAATCATTTGCGAGAGGTTTAAAAATTTTGCTCTGCGAGAGACAATAACCACAAAACCGTAAAACCGCAAAAAAATGGAAAAAGTGTAATTTTTCACCTCGTAATTTTGGGAAAAAGTGTAATTTTGCAAGCGTAAAAACAAATAAAAAGTGTAATTTGACTATGCTTTACAGAAAAATCAGCACAGATATTGAAGAGCATTTACGCTCTGGTAATGACAAGATAATGGTTGTGGAGGGAGCCCGTCAGATAGGTAAATCATATATAATCCGTGAGATAGGCAATCGACTTTACAAGAACTTTGTTGAGATAAACTTTGTCAGGGATGATGAAACAGATGGCCTGTTCCGTAATATACACAGATTGGACGAGTTCTATGTGACACTCAGCATGATTGCTGGTGAGAAGTTGGGCGACAAATCAGATACTCTTGTCTTCCTTGACGAAATACAGCACTATCCTCAGTATCTAACCATGCTGAAATTCCTACGAGAGGAAGGTAAGTTTACCTATATAGCCAGTGGTAGTTTGCTCGGTATCGCCCTTCGCAATACGACTTCAATACCTGTTGGCAGCATCATCCGTAAGCAGATGTACCAGCTGGATTTTGAAGAATGGCTGATAGCAGAAGGGTGGGGAAAGGAAGCGATTGATTATGTGCGTGATTGTTACAAGCGACAGGTTTCACTCAATGAGTCACAACATGAAAATCTGTTGAGTGAGTTCAAGAAGTATCTGTTGGTGGGAGGTCTGCCTGATGCAGTCAATACATATCAAGAAACTCACAACATCGTCCGAGTTCGAGAGGTTCAGGAATCTATCCGTAATCTTTACAAGGAGGATGCCGCCAAGTACGAGAAGGTGTCAAGCAAGAAACTCCTTATTCGACGTATCTATGACATGATTGTGTCTCAGATGGAAAACAAGAAGAAACGCATTGTGGCAAAGGATATTCGTGACAAGAATGGCGACAGGTTCGAATGGTATGCCGAGGAGTTTGAGTATCTCATATCTTCAGGCATCGCCCTTGACGTACATGCCATTTCCAACCCAAAATATCCCTTATCAGAATCAGTCCACAAAAATCTACTGAAACTATATTTGAACGATGTAGGAATACTCACGGGACGATTATATGAGTACAATATAGCTCCTATAATGAAAGACGAACGAAGCATAAACCTCGGTTCTGTATATGAGAGTGTAGTAGCTCAGGAATTGAAGGCACATGGACATGACCTCTTCTACTATGACAACGCGAAGAAGGGTGAGGTTGATTATCTTGTAAACAATGTGGCAGGAATGACCGTATTACCTATTGAAGTAAAATCTGGGAAGGATTACACTTCTCATAAGTCACTTGACAGATTCCTTGCAGATAAAGACTACAATATTCCATCGGGCATCGTGCTTGATAATGAACGAGAAGTATATGTAAAGGAACATATTATCCACATGCCTATATATTATGTGATGTGTATAGAGCGAGCAGAAATCCCTGAAGGTGACTACCTGTTCTGATTCTCAAAATAGTAATATCAGGAAATATAGAGTGTTCTTAAGATAAAAAACAAGCGTACCGTTCATTGTTCGGTACGCTTGAATTAAGTGGTCTTCAAAGTTTGTTGTGCATATTCAATCCTAAACAATTCCAAAAATCTTCAGGAAGAGAAACGTTCTCTAATCTTACACAATCGGAAAATAGAGGTGCAACATCAGAAACACTCCAACCAGCATTGCCACATCCAACTCTTGTTACAAAGAAATGCAACTCAGGATGTTCACTTGCAAAGTCTATAAACCTTCTTACAGCGTCTGTGAACTCTGCAATGCTTCCTGTTGAAGGAATGGCATAACTGCTTCCTTGTATTCCTTCTCCCTTACCATATTCTGCACCAAACTTCATTAGCGCCACGTATGCTGCGCCACCATTGTGAATGCCATGAGAATTGCTTCCGAAAACAAAAATCTGATTATCTTTTAAGTGATTTACATAAGGTGGCGTCACACGATCTTCATAATAACGAGAAGCCAAGTTTTTCTTGTTGCGAGACATTTGAACTTCATCTATCTCGCCCTCTACCTCTAAGAATGATGCCATTTTGTCGAAATAAGCATGTTTGGCAGAACGCTCGCGCCTCCATGAGCTCGAAGCCCCAAGGTTGTTATGTTCAAATTCCAAATAGTTTTCAATAGAGAGAAGGTCGGTTACATCCTTTACATCATGAACAGAGCCCATATACGAGAATGCCCATCCTTCTTCCTTTAACTGCTCTATTAGATAACGCAGCTTTTCCGCATTCCATTCACAAGAATCATTCTCCAAACCATCTGTAACGACGGTCACCGAGCCCACACTATGCGAATCACCTTTCGTGATGCTGTGGATTCGTGTGAGAGACATTCCCATTGCGTCATACAGAGGTGTGCAACCATTCGGACAGTAATCTTTAAAATCTTTAACCTTACCTATAGGCTGAACATCAACAATGTATCTCACGCTTTGATTATCTCTTCCTGGAGTATCAAATGTTACGATTGTAAGGAAGTGCTCTTGTGACTCACTATGTTCTTCCTGTGCCGACTTAATCGTATTTATAACCTCATTAACTCCTGAAATCGTAGAGTTTGTCAGGTGACTCATAGAACCACTTTCATCTATGATAATAAGGTTATGGATTTTCATTTTGTTTTTTGCGTTACCCTTGTTCTCCTTTTCTACTTTGTTCAGGTCTTCACAGCCTTTCTTTTCGACTTTATTTTCATTTTCCTTCACTTCCATAGTAGATAAGTTTTCCTGCCCATTAGTTGTATCTGGCTTATTGCCAATTTCCTTGTTAACATCTGACACTTGCACAGTTTCTTGCATAGTTTTTGCTTCCTGTGCATCCAAATTCTCATTCTCAACTTGATTAGTATTTGTTGAGAAAAACCCAATGATTGATTTAATTATACCCATAATGATTAATGTTATTGTTTGTTTTTATTGTTGTAAAAATTTGAATTTTAATTCCAAGCATTTGCTGGACAACCTAAGTTTGGACAATTGTAACAAGAATATCCTTCCAAACAACCATCCTGACTGTAATCATAATCATCTTCATCTTCGTAAGATTCTTGGATGTGATTATCATAGTCATCATCCTCGTCATAGTCATCATAGTCATCATCCTCGTCCTCGGTTTTCAGACCTAGAAGTATCTGATCAACTTCAAGTTCCGCTTCCGCGTCCCTGATATTATCCTCTACTCCAAGTTCATGGAAATACAGATTTGCATCATCATCACCATAGCAATTCAACATCTCGATAGGTTCATTAATGTTGTTTGTGTTAATTCTTACATTTTCCATAATAAATAAATTTAAGTTGTTTATAATTTGTACTGTATTCTTATCTTGTCAGCAGGGTTATTCTATCATTAGTTCCTCATTGAACTCTTGCTTTTTTATCCTACCGATTAGATATGCCACTGCCTTTGGCGCTTTTTTACGGCAAAGTTTCAATTGTGCAAGAAATTCTTCTTCTGTAGCTTCTGAATTAAACAAATCCACCAACTCACAATTGTCGGATTCCAACTTGTTGAGCTGTAATCTATGACGACGCATCAGAATGCGTAAAGCAAGTATTCCAAGGTCATACTTCGGACGTGCCTCAACCAATTTGCGCATGATGTCAAGTCCAGGCTCATCAATATACAATTCATTAAGCATTGCTATCATAAAGAGCACTTTTGTGTCTGGTGTTGCCAACTCAAATACACCAGCTATTTGGCAGTTTATTTCATCTGCTTCTAAATATCGTTCAAGTTTTGTCAAAGCACGCGACTTAATAAATAATGCTTCTGTGCATTTGTGCTGAGATAACACCTTATCAATGCATAAAAGAGATTCTTTATATTTCTGGGCATAAAGACCCAGTAAGGCCGCAAGGAACTTTGGAGCCCAATGGTTTGTATGAAGCAGATTTTCTGGAACTTTCTCTATTACACCATATAGATGTTCGTCACAAACGAGTATATCCAAGAATCGTTTTGCTTGATGCATCGCTTCCTTAATGTCTCCATTTTCAGCCTTCTTTGCTACAAGAAGCAAATACTGTTTTGCGGCTTCATCGTAGTCATCATTCTGAATTGCACCATAGACAGCCTTCCCACTCTCAATCTCATTGTCTATTTGGTGTACATTGTTATATTCACTCGCGTATGATAGTATCTCACGACTTGTATGTGCATATTGAGGTATAACATTATTTGAAAGGAAGAGTCCTTCAAGGGAACGCACACGACTCAATGCAACGTATAACTGACCAGCAGCAAACATGCCACGACTGAGATTGAGTGAGAGTTTATCGAATGTCATTCCTTGACTTTTGTGAACAGTAATTGCCCACGCAAGCTTCAATGGATACTGAGAAAAGGTTCCTGAAAGTTCCTTTTTCATCTTTCTTTCTTCTTTGTTATAATCGTATGTGTACGATTCCCAAGAACAGCAAGGGACAACGTATGTTTCACCATTGTTAAGAGTGACACTTATTTCATCCTTTTCAAGTTTTGTTACTTTTCCCAATGTGCCGTTTACCCATCGCTTCTGTGTGTCGTTACGGGCGAACATCACTTGAGCACCGACTTTAAGTCGTAACTTAAAATCCACAGGAAATCGTTTTTCATCAAAAATTCCTTCGATACTCCCTTCGTACACAAACTCCTTTGCATTGATTTCTTCCAGATGTTTAAGATTGATTTCGTCTGCTGTCTTGTTGATGGAAGCCAGTGTTATTACCGAACCATCAGCTTCAGAAGGTGTGCGTACATGATCATTGAGTTGCATTATATCCTCTGGCGTCACTTTGTTAAGACGCACGTTCTCTAATATCTTAAGAAAACGTTCATCCTCCTGACGATAGACCTTCTGAAATTCAATCTTCACGAGCCGCATACGCTTGGCTACTTCCGACTTGTAAAAAAACAGATTGTCCGTATGGTACAGATTCTTCAGCAAGTCCCTCTCCATACCTTGTTTAACAACTGGTGGCAACTGAAACATGTCGCCAACAAAAATCATCTGCTTGCCTCCGAATGGCATGTTATTTCTGAGTGCCTTGCGCATAGTGTAGTCGATAGCATCCATCACGTCACATCTTACCATTGATACCTCATCGATAATAATGGTATCAGCATGAAGAAGAGTGAGAATCTTTGCCTCGTTCATCTTTCCACAGGTTCCAGGAGTGCACACCTCCATTGGAAGACCGAAGAAAGAGTGAATAGTATCACCACCGGCAAGTATCGCAGCGACACCTGTCGGAGCAAGAACAATAAAATTCTTTTTCACCATCTTCTGAACATTTTGCAGAAAAGTAGTCTTTCCCGTACCAGCACGACCGGTGAGAAAGAAACTTGAATTAGTCTCCGCAATCAGTTCGTAAGCATATTGTTGCTCCTTGTTCTGTGAATCTATCTGTATTGTTTCCATCGTATTGATTTTATTGTTCTATGCGTAATAATATCTTTGCCAACTGCAAGTTGTAATTTTCAGCAAGGAAACTCCTGTAGCAGTCTCCGACAATTCTGCGAGCCTCCTCTTCAGCATACTCTTTTTCCACATTGCCATTCTGGACTTTCATTGCCGCCATCAGATAGTCGCGAACCAGACATTCTGATTCTCTGCGGATAAAATCCTCTTCACGGAACGTCTTTTCATAGTCGCGTTTCTGTACCAGTTCCAACCGAGTACCATTGAAGGCATATACTTCTATACCATCAACATAAGTACAGTTATGATACAACCCCACCTTTTCGACTATCGCCACACGGTCACAGAAACGGACACCCTTATAATAGCGATGACCACTGGCACTCTCATATTCATCGCAGATGAACATCTTTTGACTATCATCCCATACAGGGATATTCTTTCTTTGGTTCCCGTATGTAGGAAGAACACTATCGAACAGATTCTGTGTTATGGACTTTGTAAGTGATGCCATTTTTTTAGTCTTTTTATTGTTTAACTCCTTATTTGTATATACTTTTCACTATGCTATCTGTTTCTGGTAAGTAGCATTAACCATTTGTTGTGAAAATTCGAGCAAAGCCTGTTCGTCCACCACAGTACCCATTGCCTTTGCCTGCGATGCCAGATAATCTTTAAGCATCTTTACGCACTCCGCCTTGGCAAAAGACTCTGAAAATATTTGCCAGTTGCAACCTCCCCAAAACTTCTGAGCGATAAGGTTTGCTTTCTGCCCATTCCAAGCAAACAGAGAGATGCCATTCAAGAATGTATAATAATATCCCTCTCCGATATGAAAATAAACAGCCAGACGGTCAGAGAACCGTATTGCCTTGTAGTAGTTGTTGCCAGCAGCACTGGTGTAACCAAGGGTTAGAAACACGTTCTTCTCTGGGTTGTAGGTGAGAGAACTGCCCGAGAGGGCTGGGAGTGCCTTTGCGGCAACGAGGGAAAGATTTTTTGTATTCATAGCTTTTTGTTTTAAAGTTATTTTTTTAATTCTTGATGCAAAAGTATTCAAGACATCAAAAACAACATATAGTTTTACAATGTTGCAATGAAAAACTATTATTTTTTCTGCAAAAATATTA
>JAGHTI010000001.1 GCA_018065415.1 Candidatus Equicola stercoris | reverse complement strand
CTTATGAGCAGAAAGAAAAACTTACCTTTGTTGGAAGGTGTGACAATAACGGACATTGCTGCTGAGGGAAAGTCGTTGGTAAGAATTAACGATATGGTGGTTTTTGTACCTTGGGCTATACCGGGCGATGTCGTGGACTTGCAGGTGACGAGAAAAAAACATTCGTATGCTGAAGCTAACGTGGTTAGATACAAAAAGTTCAGCGATTTACGATGCGAACCTTTCTGCAAGCATTTCGGTGTCTGTGGTGGATGCAAATGGCAACAACTGCCGTATGATGAGCAATTACGTTTCAAACAGCAACAAGTGTTCGACCAACTAACAAGGATTGGCAAGGTTGAGTTACCGGAGATAACACCTATCCTCGGCTCTGCCAAGACAACTGCTTACCGCAACAAACTGGAGTTCGGGGCGAGCAACAGACTATGGCTGACAAAGGAGGAGATGGTTGCTTTGGCTGACAAGGAACAGGTACAGGACACCACTGGTGGGGCTCTGGGATTTCATGTCACTGGTTTCTGGGATAAGATTTTGCCTATCGAAAAATGCTTCCTGATGGATGATACCAACAACCGTATTCGTATGTTCGTACAGGAGTATGCTCTCGCCAACGGAATTAGTTTCTTCGATGCTAGAGAACAGGTGGGAACGTTGCGAAACCTCATGATACGTAACAACTCCAAAGGTGAATACATGGTGGTGGTGCAGATATGCACAAAGACGACTGACAACACCTCTACCCCATCTGTCGTGGATGACGGTAAGGAACAGCCATACCACCGCTTGTTGGCTGCAATGGCGGAGGAGTTTCCGGAGATTATCGCCCTCATGTACGTCATCAACAACAAATGCAATGATACCATCTACGACTTAGACGTTATAACATACAGCGGACAGGACTATATCTACGAGGAGATGGAAGGTCTGAAATTCAAGGTTGGTCCTAAGAGTTTCTACCAGACAAACACGGAACAGGCTTACGAACTGTACAAGGTGGCACGGGATTTTGCAATGCTCGATGGCAACGAACTCGTCTATGACCTCTATACGGGTACTGGCACGATAGCCAACTTCGTGGCACGAAAGGCACGAGAGGTCATAGGAATAGAATATGTGCCAGAAGCCATCGAAGATGCAAAGGTGAACTCTGAAATAAACAACATCAAGAATACGCATTTCTTCGCTGGCGATATGAAGGACATCCTGACGGAAGACTTCATCAAAGCACACGGCACACCAGACGTAATCATCACCGACCCTCCAAGAGCTGGGATGCATCAGGATGTTGTCAACACCATACTGATGGCAAAGCCGAAAAGAATTGTATATGTAAGTTGCAATCCTGCGACACAGGCTCGCGACCTCGCCCTGCTTGATGCTGACTACCGTGTATGTGCCATACAGCCTGTAGATATGTTCCCTCACACCACTCATGTAGAGAACGTGGTGCAGTTGATAAGAAAATAATTTTTTTTAATTGCGGAGGAAGAAAAGGATGCATATCCTTAACTTAGTCTACATCAAGACAACTGATTGCACTAACTTTGACCTGCGGTCGAACTGACGACAAACCGAATGTAAACAAATTTATTTGATTTACTGAGGTGCGGAGGAAGAAAAGGATGCATATCCTTAACTTAGGCTACATCAAGACAACTGATTGCACTAACTTTGACCTACGGTCGAAATTAGGCTACATCAAGACAATGCCAGAAACAATGTTTCCTTTTTGATTGTATTGAATAATCCCTGAAATAAATTTCGCGATTTTTCAATTCAATAAAGAAATAAATACAATTTATTTTGGCATTGTCCTTGATTTGCACTAACTTTGCAGACGCAGAAAGAAAAAAGCGCATAGAAAAGCGTGACTAAAATTAAAACCGTTTTAGACGCCCTTGAGAGATTCGCGCCTCTGCCGTTGCAGGAAGACTGGGACAATGCCGGCTTGCAAATAGGATTGACAGAGACGGAAGTATTAGGGGCTTTGTTGTGTTTGGACGTCACCGAAGAAATCGTTGACGAAGCCATGAAGAAGGGATGTAATCTCATTATATCCCATCATCCGCTCATCTTCCATCCTCTGAAACGAATATGTGACGAGGACTTTATCCAGCGTATTATAAGAAGATGCATAAAGAATGATATCACCATCGTCTCTATGCATACCAATCTGGATAATGCTGAGAACGGAGTAAACTACAAAATAGCAGAAAAACTGTCTCTAACAAATCTACGTTTCCTCAAACCTTGTGCGGAAGCGCAGGGCAAAGGGGGCTCTGGAGTTATCGGAGAACTGGCAAAGCCGTTGTCAGCAGAAGACTTTCTCAAACGTACAAAAGATACTTTCAATGCAGAGGTGTTGATGACAAACGAACTGCTTACACGCAACATAAAGACGGTTGCCTTGTGCGGAGGTGCAGGGGCTTTTCTGCTCGAAGATGCAATACAACAAGGTGCTGACGCCTTCATAACGGGAGAAATGCACTACCATGAATACTTCGACACGAAACAGAAGATACAGATTATCGTCATGGGACATTACGAATCAGAACATTTTACACAGGAGATTTTGGAAAAGATACTCCATTCACAATGCCCTGACGTAAAAACATACATAGCAACAACAAATACCAACCCTATCAGGTATTTCGTATAACACGATAAACACAAAACAAACATAAAATAAATTTATTATGGCAACAAAAAATGTAATAAACCCGGCAGAAATGTCCGTTGAGGAAAAACTGAAAGCATTGTACGAACTGCAACAGACTCTTACTGCCATTGATGAGAAACGAGCTTTGCGTGGTGAACTCCCACTTGAAGTACAAGACCTTGAAGACGAAGTGGAAGGTCTGAAAACTCGTATGGAAAAAATCAATGATGAGGTAAAGGAAATAAACAATGCCATCGCACAGAAAAACATTGAGGTGGCAAAGGCAACGGACAATGTTGAACGCTACAAGAAACAGCTCAACGACGTAAAAAACAACCGTGAATACGATACTCTCAGCAAGGAAATAGAATTCCAGTCATTGGAAATAGAACTTGCTCAGAAGAAAATACGTGAAGGAAACAAGAAACTGGAACTCAAGCAGGAAGACATAAACAAGGCTCAGGAGGCTTTCGATGAGAGACAAAAAGACCTTGAAACAAAGCGCAAGGAACTAGACGAAATCATGGAAGAAACCCGCGCTGAAGAGGATGTCCTGAAAAGAAAAGCTGCTGAGTTGGAGAAAAAAATAGAAGCTCGTCTGCTTACTTCTTTCAAACGTATCCGCAAGAACGCACGCAACGGTCTCGGTGTTGTTCCTGTACAGCGTGACGCCTGTGGCGGATGTTTCGCACAGATTCCTCCACAGAGACAACTGGATATAAAGTCTCACAAGAAAATCATCGTCTGCGAATACTGTGGACGTATCCTCGTTGACCAAGAACTTGCTGGTATCAAAGAAGATACTCAAGTAAAGAAACCGAAACGCACAGTAAAAAAACTGGCAGAGCCGAAGGTTGCGCCTATTGCACCTGACGCAAAAGAAGCAGACATGCCTTTTGAAGATGAAATGTAACCAAGTCTTTGACATACTTAGACGAAAATATGTTGCCTTAACTCCAGAGGAAGGAGTAAGGCAACATTTCATACATTATCTGATAGAACAAAAGGGCTACCCACAACACCTGCTGGCAAACGAAGTGAAACTGCAGGTGGGAAACAAAACACTGCGTTGTGACACCGTCCTGTACTCAACGGAACTGAAACCGATGATGATCATCGAATACAAAGCTCCTCATATAGAACTGACACAACAGGTTTTCAACCAACTGCTAGCATATAACAGCATACTCAATGTGAAATACCTTACCATGACAAATGGTACACACACCGTCTGTTGCAGAAAGGATGAGGATGAATTCCATTTCATTACGGATATTCCTGACTATACTGACATGATACTCTGACAGCATCAAAACAATATAAATCATGACGACAACATACGACTCGCTGCTTAAAGACCTCAAAGCACGGAAATTCTCTCCGATATACTATCTCATGGGGGAGGAAGCATATTTCATAGACAGCATATCTGACTATATAGAAAAGAATGTGCTTTCTGAAACAGAACAGGATTTCAATCAGACTGTCGTATTCGGTGCTGATACCAACATGCAAAACATCATAGACATGGCAAAACGCTACCCTATGATGTCGGAATATCAAGTCGTCATTGTAAAGGAAGCACAGGCACTGAAGAATACTGATGCACTGGAACAATACCTGTCGCACATGATGCCAACGACGATATTAGTATTCTGCCATAAAAACGGTACGCTCGACAAACGTAAGAAACTGGGGGGAATGCTCACCAAACACAAAGATGCCGTGTTGTTCGTAAGCAATAAACTGAGGGAAGACAAATTACCTCAGTTCGTCACCTCTTATCTGAAGACGGATGGCATCAGCATTAACGAACAGGCTGTTCAAATCATTGTAACGTCCATAGGAAGCGATTTGAGCCGTCTTGTATCGGAAATAGACAAACTGAAGATAGGTCTTAGCGATACTAACAAAAGGATTACTCCAGAGACCGTTGAGGAGATAATAGGAATAAATAAGGACTTCAACAACTATGAACTGGTCAATGCGGTGACACACAAGCATATCTTCAAGGCAAACCAGATTATCAGCTATTTTGAGAAGAATGACAAGGCTGGAAGCCTATTTTCTGCCATACCTTATTTATTTACGTTCTATTCCAATCTTATGCAGATTCACTATTCTCCGCGCAAAGATGAGCATGGAATAGCTGAATGGCTCGGAATACCATCATGGATGGCAAGAAACTATATCTTACCCCTAAGATTGTTTTCTCCGGGGAAGACATTACAGATTATATCTAAACTCCGTGAGTTTGATATGAGAGGGAAGGGAGTGAACAATAACACTACTTCCAAAGAAGAACTGCTGAAAGAACTTTTGTTTTTTATTCTTCACTAACAAAAATCTTCTTCTAACTTTATTTTGTTTTTACCCTGCAAAAAGAAAAATAACGGCATTAACAGGGCAAAATAATGCTCTTTTCATTTGAAAAATCATAGTGGCAATACTGCATCAGTAAGGCTATCAAAAACATTACCTTTACAGAGCATACTACAGAGCCTGTTTTCTAAAATTTCCATTTTTATAAACGATTCGCATATTCGTTCAAAAAATAAAAAAAATCGCATTTTTTCAAAAATCAAATACCTACAAATGTAAATTTTAACATTCTTTCACTATCTCATCTGTTTATGTTTCAAAATTCACTTTTGTGGATACTTTTATATTTGTAAATTATTTCACTGATTATTTACTTTGTAATTCTAAATTTAGTTTTGTGCTATTGAGCCGTTTTCGATTTTCCATTCTAAACTTTATTGCTTCCTATATTTTTAATCATTATCATAT
>JAGHTI010000105.1 GCA_018065415.1 Candidatus Equicola stercoris | reverse complement strand
GATGCGTACATCCGATATAAAGGCAAGTCACATCTACGGCTCACAGAGTTTGATTCTAACTTGCCCAGATGGTAGGTCTGCCCGACAACAATGGTGATTCTACGCGACAAGTCATGTAGGTCTTGACGATAGGTCAGGTGGGTCTTATCGACACGTCAGGTGATGCACATATCCACGTTAGGTGACGCACATCATCACGTCAGGTTGCACGCATCGCCATGTCAGGTTGCACACATCCCCACGTCGGGTTGGTAGCATGATGCGGTCTTATGTTTCGCATGATGCCGAATGGTGTTTTGTAAGATGAGGTATGTGCTTGAATTGAGATTGTGACAGAGCATAAAAATAGGCTGACATTTTCCAGAGATGTCAGCCCATTTGCTTTTTACATATAAGCAGCAATGCTTTTATTCAGATCTTCTATCTGTACGTCACGCTGTTTCAGGGTGTTGTTTCTGTCGATGATGAAGTATGACGGCAGGCTTTGCAGATTGTAGAGTGTGATGTACTGCGAATAGATGCCGTCGGCATCACGCACGTTTATCCATGGCAGACGTTTTGTGGATGTCTTCCAGAAATGTTCGTTGGAATCCAGTGACACCATGTATATCTCCAATCCTGCTGCATGATAGGCTTCGTACAGTTCACGCAGTTTCATGATGCGTTCTGGGCTGTCAGAGGTGTTGAAGACATTGAAATACAGCAATACCACCTGTCCTTTCAGTGAGGACAGTTTCTGTTCCTTTCCGTCATTGTCTGGCAGGACGATGTCTATGAGTCCTGTCTCTTCTACCTGTGATACGTTGATGACTGACTTTTGCTGTGCTTCCACATAACGTGCATCGTTGATTCCTTCTATTGTGATATTATGCAAGTTTTCACTGCGTGGAGATTCCGGGAAATAGGTATCCCAACTTGTGGCCACCGCAGCAAATGCCTTGTTGTCTTCTTTGTTGACACCCGGATTGAATATGAGATAACGTCCTATGGTCTGGAACAATGCAAAATATGCGTATGCCTTGAATGGTTCCACATAGATGTATTCTTTCTTCACCTTGTCCTTATAGGCATTCAGCAAGCCGTCAATGCTGTCGAAAGGTATCTTGTCAATCTTGTTGCAGAGGTCTATCTGCATCTTTGACAGTTCCTTGATTTTGGTACAGTTGTCGCTACCCTCTACGGAATAGTCCGTAGCCATTGTGTTATAGTCTGCCTTTATCCGTACCGTCTCGGTAGAGTCGATACTGACATTGATAATCTGATTGTCTATACGCAGACGATAGAACTCTGGTGCTGTCTGTCTCTCTCCTGAGAAAGCGAAGGCTCCGTCTGATGAGAGTTTTACGGAATCGAGGATATTGATATCTTCTATTCCTACATTCTCGAAATACAATACTGAGTCTTCAGCATTGGTAATGGTTCCTTCTACATGAAACTTGTCAGCATCTGCACAACTCCATAATGCTAATGTGGATAGTGCAATAATAAATAATTTTTTCATATTCTATAGATTTTTACGTTATAATTCATTTTTTCTCGTTTTTTCGAAGTGGCAGAGCCAATGACTCAAAGTGATTTATTTTGACAAAAACAAGAAAAACAGCTTGTATTTATTGTTTCCATCTTGCAGATGTCTTGTGTTATGTTTATGTCTGTTCGTCAGCAAGCAAGCTTTCACGCCCATCCACAAACACTCCACTGTGGTGTGCCACCACCTAACAATAAATTCAAGCAAAAAACATCGCTTCGCTAAAAACATAGAGGAGCCTCCTCTAAGCCTAAAGGCACTCCTTTGTTGACTGATGTCAAGTTGTCGCAAACAGACATATTCAATGTCCGCCCCCCACAAGGGGAGACTTTTTGCTCCCTCTCTTGTGGAGAGGGTTGGGGAGAGGCTACCTTTTTTACTGTTTTTTGCATGAAAGAGAAGGAAGCCCATTCGGGTGATGATGAAGTTGAACAAATTTATCTGTAAGCTTGTCTCACAAGGAAATTTGTTCGG
>JAGHTI010000008.1 GCA_018065415.1 Candidatus Equicola stercoris | reverse complement strand
CTGAGATTAATGACATGAATACTTTTTTCATAATGTTTTTGTTTTTAAAAACTAATAATTATTAATGTTTTATCGTTTTTCTTTTCTTATCTTTTGTCCTGGAAAATCATACAATAGGCAAATGGTTACACACAAGCACATTAACAACAATATGGCAACATTGTACCACAGTGTTTTTATTTGCATATTCCCCAACACCTTCACACTACTATAGAATGGAGCTCGTCCATTATGCGACAACGGAACCAAATAAGCAAATCCCGCATCTGGAACGATGTGTCCATCAACAACCTTACATAATTGTTCAGCAGAAGAATTGATTACCAATGTTTCTAACTGAAGATTATAATGATTGCGTTTTAGATTTTTAACCTCATCTCTACCCAACTCACGCATCATATTCGTAACCTGACGATCTACAAACAATGTCGCCTTATTACTTCTTTTATTCAACACTTTTTCTGCCGAATCAAAATAGTCTTTCAAGGACTTGTAGGAATAGTCTCCTGAATATGGCTCCATGTCACACACACCAGCCAATACTGGAAGAGAGTTTTTAATCACCTCCAAATGTTCCTCAGCCGTCATCACTTCTCCATCATCTTGCACATTGCGTTCCATTTTCGATCGCCGTGTTTCCAATTGAGAATTCATCTCATGCAGATATGCGTTGGCATAATATTGAGTTGAATATTTTTCTCTATCTGCCTCGAAAAAGTTTATTTCATAATCATTGTCCGTGAATGATGTCACAGCTAATGCTTCAAAAGCCCATCGTGACGGAATAACATCACCGATGATTGGAACATTACCAGTTGTACTTCGTGGTGTTAAATCCGAGAACTTAACAACAAGTCCACAAAGTAATATCTGTGGAATGAGAAGTATCGGAATTGTGATATATATCGCCACCACACTATTCAGGCACTGCGATAACAGCAGACCTGTCAGTGATGCCAAAAAGGCTGATACGAACAAGATTAGCCACCACGTCCAGAACAAGTCATGGATTCCCATAATTAGATTTCCCACTGCAATAAACAGCAAGGTCTGGACAAGTGTCACTCCTGCCATAAACAGAATCTTTGACCATATATAACTTTTATAAGACAGACTCAAAAACTTCTCGCGTTTCAGCAAAGCTCTGTCTTTTATGATTTCCTCTGCACTGCCACTCATCCCCAAGAAGATTGCAACAATCACAGCCATGAAATAATATGACACCAAATTGGAGTTATTCATTATACTATAGCCTTCCAATGGTGCGTAACGGGTAAGCAAAGAACAAATCAAAGCCAGTACAGGTGCTTCCAACAATGTAATCAATATGTACTGAAGATTCGTTATCTTCGCCTTAAAATTGCGAAGGATAAATACTGCTGTCTGTTTTAAGGCAGAAGGTCTGTTTTGATCCGTTTCAGGAAGATCCTCTACTTTAGTTTTTGCCTTCGGAGCTGTTTTCAAATACAACTCATGCCATTCCTGAGGAGTTTTCTTTCTCTTATTTGTAATCTGCCCAGTATCAGACAATGATTTTTCATCTATGATATTTAGAATAATCTCCGGATTGACATTACCACAAGTAGGACAAGTACTGATATCAGAATCGGCATAATTGGCTGCCTGCTTGAAATAGGTCACCGCCTCTATCGGATTGCCATCATAAATAGGATATCCTCCCTTATCCAACAGCCATAATCTGTCAAATAGTTTGAACACATCAGAAGATGGTTGATGAATATTAGCAACAATCAGTTTACCCTTGAACGCCTGTTCCTTTAGAAGATTTACCACCATCTCTGTATCTGCAGAAGAAAGTCCTGACGTTGGTTCATCAAGGAACAATATTGCTGGTTCACGAATAAGTTCCAGAGCAATATTCAGTCGTTTACGTTGTCCTCCGGAAATATACTTGTTTACTGGCGAACCAACTTTCAAGTCTCGAGCAGCTTCCAAACCAAGATCACGAAGAATATTCATAACTCTCCGTTCCAGTTCTTCTTCTGTCATACCATCGAAACATAGTTTGGCTGTAAAATATAGATTTTGATAGACAGTCAATTCTTCTATCAGCAAATCATCTTGAGGTACATAGCCTATCAAAGCTTTTGCTTTTGGTTCGCTGATATCATGTCCGTTGATTGATATTGAGCCTTGCTGAGGTCTTAATGTTCCATTGAGCAAAGAAAGCAGTGTAGATTTGCCGACTCCACTACCACCCATAATTGCTACTAATTCGCCATTATACAAATTAAAGGTAAAGTCGTGCATTCCATTATCACTACCGTCATCGAAACGGAACTCGATATGATTTCCACGCAACTTTATCTTATTTGATACAGTTCTTATATCATTACGGAAATGCCCTAAGACATCAAAATAATACAATGTCTTATCATGTTGCGACTTTAACACACCACTACGTTGCCATACTTGGAAAGCACCTGGACACACTGGCACGTCATTCATCTTTACCAATTCCGAACCAGCATACACAAATAAAAGCACATTAAATTTATTTATGTACATTGCCTTCAGCATCCCATCGCCACCTCCATAAGAAATCGAAATCACATGATCTGAATCCTTACCTTCAGCAACAAATGAAACGAAATCTGTAAACAGAGAATCATCTATATGGAAACATTCCGCAACAATCTTGAAGGTCTCATCAAAAGAACTTTTATAACCATCCACAGAACAGAATTCCATAAAACGCAACAGCATAAGAGCCTGTTCTTCTTCCGATATCTTACCCGTAAGACGGTTGCAAATATTCTCTATTGAGTTATTCAAGTCTAAATCTGGCATCTCCTCATAGAAATCCCACAAATCATTATAGAATGTCAATGATGACTCCAAATCACGTACACCGAAATGCAACAACAAATAATCCGAGAGATTTTCCTCCGACGATTTTCTGTTTACCTTATTTTGAGTACCGAATAAAGCAAACAGGTTCAACAGACTTGAAAGGATTATATCATTCATTTACTGAAATAACCACACAATACGTGGCAAAATTAGTGAAACTTTACATTCTATACAAATTTTACTTAAAAAATGTAAGCCCTTTTCGTCTTTCACAATATCTCAACACAAAGAGACAGTTCCACCTTATATATTTATGCGCATGAGACAAACTTATATTTTTGAAATATTTTATATCATAAATTTTGCTAGCAAAGAAAAAAGACGTACCTTTGCGCCATCGAAACAAGACGTTTCTTATCTCCATATAGGAAACAACATTTTTCACAATCTCCTTTACAACATTTTTCACAAGTAAAAGTATCAATAAAATAATCTCATATTATGTACAATAAATCGGATTTAGAGAAAAAGACAGTTGCTGAGCTTGACATTATTGCCAAGGAAATGGGACTAAAATTCAAATCATCGTCTCTGAAAGTTGATAAGATATACGGCATTTTAGACCGACAAGCTGAAATGCCAGCAGAACCACAAAAACCTCGCAAGAGAGCACGCATTACTGTTCCAAAAGCAACAGAGGAAGTTGCTGAGAAGAAAAAGAAAACAAAGAGTGCTACAAAAAAGGAAGAGAAAGAAAAAGTGACTGAGGAAAAGACAGACTCTGATGCTGACTTATTCTCGGAAAGCGACATAGAACTTCTTAACAAAACACTCAACAAGCAGAATGAGATTATTGATACAAATACCGTTTGGGAAGGAGACCCTGCTGATGGAACAGATTTCATCATCATAGAAGATCTCCCGATACAAGACACTCATGCCATACAGAAGAAAGACATCTTTGACGCACCAACATTTCCTAATGCTAGCGACATCACGCCTATCATTCCGAAATCTGTAAACACCATAGATGAAGACATCTTTTCTAACGTCTTGGTAGCAAATGGAGTATTAGAGACATTGCCTGACGGATACGGATTTCTTCGTTCAAGCGACTACAACTACCTAAGTTCACCAGACGACATCTATGTATCAAATTCCCATATTAAAAACTATAGTTTGAAGACTGGAGATGTTATAGAATGTAATGTACGTCCTCCACGCGAAGATGAAAAATACTTCACCATCACAAACATCCTTTCAATCAATGGCCGCAACCCTATTGAGGTGCGTGACCGTGTCGCCTTTGAGCATCTGACGCCACTCTTCCCTGATGAGAAACTCAAGCTCTGCAAGGGTGACGGACAAGACAACATCAGCGTACGCATCGTTGATCTTTTTGCGCCTATTGGAAAGGGACAGCGTGCTCTTATCGTTGCACAACCAAAGACAGGTAAAACAATACTACTCAAAGACATTGCCAATGCCATTGCTGCAAATCATCCAGAAGCCTACCTAATGGTATTGTTAATTGACGAACGTCCGGAAGAAGTTACAGACATGGCTCGTACCGTTAATGCTGAAGTCATTGCATCTACATTTGACGAACCAGCAGAATGCCATGTAAAGATTGCTGGTATCGTATTGGAAAAGGCAAAGCGTCTTGTAGAATGTGGACATGACGTAGTCATTTTCCTTGATTCAATAACACGACTTGCACGTGCATACAACACCGTTGCTCCAGCATCCGGAAAAGTCCTCACTGGTGGTGTAGATGCAAACGCATTACAAAAACCAAAACGCTTCTTTGGTGCTGCACGAAACATAGAGGGAGGCGGTTCGCTCACCATCGTTGCTACTGCATTGATTGACACTGGTAGCAAGATGGACGAAGTCATCTTCGAGGAATTCAAGGGAACAGGAAACATGGAACTCCAACTCGACAGGTCGTTAAGCAACAAGAGAATATTCCCTTCTGTTAATCTCACCGCATCAAGTACACGTAGAGATGACTTACTGCAAGACAAGGGAACACTTGACAGAATGTGGATACTCAGAAAGTTTATCTCCGACATGAATGCTGTAGAAGCGATGAGCGAAGTACAGAAACAAATGGATGGCACCAAGAGCAACGAAGAGTTCCTAATCAGCATGAATTCATAAGATGCTGAAAAAAGTCCAACAATTCATCGACAGCAACAACCTTCTTTCTAAAGACAGGAAATATATTGTTGCACTTAGTGGAGGTACAGACAGTGTCGCACTATTTAAAGTATTGTTAGGACTTGGGTACAACATAGAGGTTGCACATTGCAATTTTCATTTACGTGGCGAAGAATCCGACAGGGATGAGGCATTTTGTCGCAATCTCTGCATGTTGCATGGTATTTCAGAAAGATTGCACATCAAGCATTTCGATACTGCAGAGTATGCTAAAGCTGAGAAAGTCAGTATCGAGATGGCTGCACGCAATCTGAGATATGAATGGTTTGAAGAACTTCGACAAGAACTAAACGCTGACGGTATTTGCGTTGCTCATCACAAGGACGATTCTGTAGAAACAATTTTGCTAAACCTTATCCGAGGGACGGGCATTGACGGACTTACTGGCATAAAGGCAAAGACAAATGGTGCCATTGAACATTCTACGATAATCCGTCCACTACTATGCGTCAGCAGAGAAGAAATAGACAACTATCTGCAAAGCATCGGACAAGGCCACATCACTGACTCCAGCAATCTCGACAAGAGTATTGCACGGAACAAAATAAGGCATGAAATCATACCTTTACTGAAAGAGATAAACCCTAATGCTGTAAACAACATTCTAAATACTGCACAAAACCTTCGTGATGCAGCGGATGATTCTCAAGAAAACAAATTGTTCCATCAACTGAAGCAATACGGATTCAATGGTAAACAGATTAGGGATATTGCCCAGAACAACACTACTGGCAAAGAGTTTCATTCCCAAACTCATACTGTTCTCATCAACAGAGGAGAGATTATCCTACAGGAAAACAGCAGTAAGCATGAAACAGTAATCTATTCTTCCATCGTACCTGCTGAAAATTTCATCCTAAACAAAGACAGACACTATGCTTGTATTGATGCAGATTGCATACAGATGCCTCTCAAGACAAGACTCGTCAAAAGTGGTGATTGGTTTGTTCCTTTCGGTATGAAAGGTAAAAAACTCATCTCTGATTTTCTTACCGACATAAAAATGCCACTTACAGAGAAACGTATGCAGGAAGTCGTCACAGATTCATCTGGGAACATCATCTGGGTTGTCAATTTACGACCTGACAATAGGTTTCGCATAACAGACAACACTAAACGTGTACTCGTTCTTTCAACAAAAAACAACTCTGTTGAATGAAAACCATATATAATAAGTTTGACAAGACAAAGATTGCAGACCTTCCTCTCGTGTCTTTCCCTGGTCGCATCGTCATCATAGACAATGAACAAGACTGCATAAAAGCCACCTCTTATCTTCAGCAATTCGACATCTTAGGCATTGATACAGAGACTCGTCCGTCATTTCACAAAGGCATATATCATAAGGTTGCATTGTTGCAGATAAGCACCGAAGATGAAGCTTTTCTTTTCCGACTCAATCAGACAGGATTACCACAGTCTGTCATCGCTCTATTGGAATCTAATATAAAGAAAATAGGACTTTCACTAAGAGATGACATTCACATGATGACACAGCGGCACTCCTTTACCCCAAACAATTTCATCGATTTGCAACAGATTGCAGGAGACATTGGCATTGAGGATAAGGCTTTGCAGACATTGTATGCCAATCTTTTTCACTTAAAGATAAGCAAGAGTCAAAGATTGAGCAATTGGGAAGCAAAGGTTCTGACAAGGGCACAACAACTATATGCAACAACAGATGCTTGGGCTTGCATAAACCTATATAAAGAAATCATGCGCCTGAAACAGACGCATGACTATGAACTTATTATAAATACTATTGATGTTCCTGTCGGAGCAGATCATTCACCGTCTTCACAGGATTGAATGTTGCCAGAGGCACTTCAACGAAGACGGTATTCCAATCACTCATAGCACCATTCCACAAGCCTGGCAGTTCAAGTGCACGGAGTTCTTTGCCGTCTTTACTCTTTGAAGAGATGAAGCCCGTTGATTTATCAACATATTC